>NZ_JBHSUM010000063.1:0-23304 GCF_042660605.1 Nitratireductor sp. GCM10026969 | reverse complement strand
ACCGCCGAGGCGCTCGCCACCGGCCGCGATGCCGGCCTGAAGGCCGTCGGGAAAAGGCCCTCGCGCGCAAAGCCACCCGCCGTCAAGGCGCCCGCAATCGACCCGCATCCCGCCCCCGTCTTCGAGATCAGGGCGAAGGGCAAGGCCTTCGTCGACCTTCAGCACGACGTGACCGCCGAGGACGTGCGCCTTGCCCATCGCGAGGGGTTCGTCTCGGTCGAACATCTGAAGCGCTACACCACACTCGGCATGGCGACCGATCAGGGCAAGACCTCCAACGTGCCGGGGCTTGCCATCATGGCCGAGGCGCGCGGCCTGCCGATCGGCGAGGTCGGCACCACGCGCTTCCGCCCGCCCTTCTCGCCCGTCTCCATCGGCGCGCTGGCTGGCGAGAGGCACGGCCATTTCAAGCCCGACCGGCTCACCCCGATGCATGACTGGCATGTGGAGAACGGCGCGCGCATGATGGAAGCCGGGCTCTGGCACCGCCCGATGATCTACGGCGAGCCGGGGGAGACGGTCGAGCAGGCCTATGTGCGCGAGGCGGCCGCCCTCCGCCGCTCGGTCGGCATCGTCGATGTCTCCACCCTCGGCAAGATCGCGGTGAAGGGGCCGGACGCGGCCGAATTCCTCGACCGGGTCTACACGAACACGTTCTCCACCCTGCCGATTGGCAAGGCGCGCTATGGCCTCATGCTGCGCGAAGACGGCATCGCCTTCGACGACGGCACCACCTGGCGCCTGGGCGAGCATGATTTCCTGATGACCACCACCACGGCGAACGCCGGCCGGGTGATGCAGCATCTGGAATATTTCCTCGATATCGTCTGGCCGGACCTCAAGGTGCACCTCACCTCCGTGACCGACCAGTGGGCAGGCGCTGCGGTCGCCGGCCCCAATGCGCGAAAGGTGCTTGAGGGTTGTGTCACCGGCACAGCCGTCGACGACGAGGCACTGCCCTTCATGGGGATCGTCCACGGCGATATCGACGGCGCGCCGGTGATGATCTGCCGCCTCTCCTTTTCCGGCGAGCTCGCCTACGAGGTGTATTGTGGCGCCGGCCACGGTCGGCATGTATGGGAAGCGCTCTGGCAGGCGGGCGAGCCCTACGGCATTGTGCCCTATGGCATGGAAGCGCTCGGCACGCTGCGCATCGAGAAGGGCCATGTCACCGGCGCGGAGATCGATGGTCGCACGACCGCGCGCGATCTTTATCTCGACTGGGTTCTGTCGAAGAAGAAACCCTTCATCGGCTCGGCGCTGATGGATCGCGAAGGCCTTATCGACAAGAACCGCCTGCGCCTGGTCGGCCTCCTCTCGCTCGACGGCCAGCCGCTCGACGGCGGTGCACACATCGTCGAAAGCGGCGGCCTGGAGACGCCTGGAAGGAGCATTGGACACGTGACCGCCGCCTGCTATTCGCCGGCCCTGTCGAAATATATCGGGCTGGCGCTGGTCAAGGGCGGCAAGGCGCGGCACGGCAGCCGTGCCTTCGTTTCCGATCCGCTCAGGAAGCGCTTCGGCCCGGTCGAGATCGCCAGCCATCACTTCTTCGATCCGGAAGGGAGGCGCCTTCATGGTTGAGCGCGAATCCTCGCTCGGCCCCGCGTTGCGTCCGGGTCTTCACGGACGTTCGAATGGCGGATCGGGCGTCACCCTGAGCGAGGTCACGCCGACCTTCATGGCCGAGGCGACCGCCTGGCCGGGGGGCAGGGAGATCTTGGCGGCGGCGATCGGCGATGTGACCGGCCTTACGCTTTCGGCCTCTCCCAATGCCGGCGCACTCGGCGCCGGGGCGGCCGCCTTCTCGATCGGCCCGGAGCGCTTCCTCGTGACGGGCAGCGAAGGGCTTGCAGCAAGGCTCGCCGCGGCGGTGCCGCTTGAGACGGGCACGGTGACCGACCTCTCCCATGGACGCACGGTGATCCGGATCGCCGGACCGCGCGCGGAATGGGTGCTTTCTAAGCTCTTCGCCATCGACTTCTCGGCCGAGGCCTTCGCCGTCGCAGAGGGCCGCGCGACCATGCATCACGACACCACCGCACAGATCCAGCGTACGGGCGCGACACAGTTCGACATTTTCGTCTCCCGCTCCCTCGCCCGTTCCTTCTGGCGCATCCTGGGCGAGGCGTCGGCGGAGGTCGGCTACGAGGTTCTCAGCGGGGAAGAATGAGAAGAGGCCCGGCACCGCTGCCGGGCCTTCCTGCAGGTGGAAAACCGTGTGCGCCGGACCATGATGATCTGAAGCGAAGTCACCTTGCACTGACAATCCGCTCCGTGGTTCGACAGGCCTTACCATGGGGCTTCTGTATACGCCCCCGCTTCGAAACCGAAGCTTACGCGATGCTGCTCCGCCTTCGTCCTCATCCTGAGCCTGTCGAAGGACGAGGGCGAAGGCACGCTTGGCCGCCCCACCTGGAAGCAGCTTGCTCTATTCCCCGTCCGACGCTTCCTCCGGTGCCATCGGGTCGACCTCGTCTATGAATCTCGGCTGACCACGGTGGTGGTGCATCATGGAGTCTTGGCGGTCTCGGTCCCAACCGCGCATCGCGGCGCGGGGCCCGTGCTCGCCCATCCGGCGATGGTGCATGAAGCGCTTGCCCATGCCGCTGCGGCGCATCTCCTCCCGGCTGATCTGGCCGTCATTGTCGCGGTCGAGCAAGGCGAAGCGCTTGCCCTGGTAATCCTCGATTTCGGCGATGGTAACGGTGCCGTCGCCGTTGATGTCCAGGTGGCGCGCGGCCCGCTCGGCGCGGCGCTGGAAGTGGCGGTTCATCAGATAGGTCGCGATCTCCTCCTCCGTCAGTGCGCCGTCGCCGTCCGCGTCGGCTGCCCGCATCATCTCCAGCCTGCCGCCGCCGAACTCATCGGCGCCGATGCGGCCGTCACCGTCACGGTCGAGCCGGCTGAACATCCCGTGCGGGCCGCGCTCCGGGCGCTCCGTCCGCTCCGGTCCGGCGGAGGTCTCGGTTTCTACGTCCTGTGCCAGGGCCGCGGTACTGGCAGCGAGCGACAGGGCGACTGCGGAAACAAGTACCTTGCGAAGCATGCGTCATCTCCTCGTATCAAAGCACCGGGTGCCGGCGCTTCCTGAAAACGCATTCTTTATGCCGGTTTCAATGTTACGGGAGGCTGTCGCGCACATTAAACTTTGGTAAGGGTCGGCGGACCCGGCGCTCCCCGTAACCAGACGGTCGGTAGGCGCAAGAGGACCTGTCTAGCGCAGGAAGCTGACGAACTCTTCCAGCGGCGCGCGTTCGCTGCGCAGGCGGTTTTCCGGCTTCGCGGTGTCCTCGTAGCCGAGCGCCATCCCGCACACCACCACCTCCTCCTCCGGAATCCCGAGAATGGGCCGGATGAAGCGGTGATAGGGCGCGAAGGCCGCCTGCGGGCAGGTGTGCAGCCCCCTTGCCCGCGCGGCGATCATGATCGACTGCAGAAACATGCCGTAGTCCACCCAGGATCCCTTGTTCAGCCGGCGGTCGATGGTGAAGATCATCCCCACCGGTGCGTCGAAGAAGATGAAATTGCGGTCGTGCTGGGCACGCATCCGCTCCACTTCGCGCCGGCCGATGCCGAGGAGACTGTAAAGTGCATAGCCGATCGCCCGACGGCGCGACAGATAGGGCTCGAAGAACTTGTCCGGATAATATTTGTATTCGTCCCACTCGACCTTTTCCGCCCGGATGCCGGAGGAAAGAATAGCCTCGGAAAGACGCTCCTTCGCCTCGCCCGTCGTGACGTACACCTTCCAGGGCTGCATGTTCGTGCCCGACGGCGCGCGCGCGGCGACCCGCAGGATGTCGCCAATGGTGGCTTCGTCCACCGGATCGGGCAGAAAGGCGCGCACGGAACGGCGTGACGTGATGGCTTCGTCGACGACAGCAGTCCGATCCTGCTGGTCCGCCATCTTCTTTCTTTCGTTCGATGCCAGCATATCCGCCGCCGCTGTTTCTCCGCGCCCGTGCCTATAGCGGGCGCGACGGGGGTGCGGCAACCCGTCAAAGGCCGATCGCCGCTGAATGCCTGTCCTTCGTCTCTTGCTATCGCGTTCCACCGGTGATCGGTTATAGGCAGGAAAAGACCGTTTCAAGGACACGACCACATGCCCGCTCCATCCAGCCGCATCAAGGGAATCACGCCTTCCGGCAAGAACGGATGGGAGGTCCACATCGCCGCCATGACCCGAAGGCAAGCGGGCGAGGATATCCTGATGCTTTCCGTCGGCGATCACGATTTCGATACCCCCGCCGAAACGGTGGCCGCCTGCGTCGAGGCGGTGCGGTCCGGACACCATCATTATATCCAGCTTCCAGGACTGCCGCGCCTGCGCAGCGCCCTGGCTGAGCTCTCACAAGCCTGCACCGGCGTGGAGACCACGTCGGACGAGATCATCGTCACCCAGGGCGGCCAGGGCGCCCTCTTCGCCGCATGCCAGGCCCTGCTCGACCCGGGCGACCATGCCGTCGTGCTTGCGCCCTATTACGCCACCTATCCCGGAACGGTGCGTGCCGCCGGCGCCGCCTGCACGGAGGTGGCGACGCGCCCGCAAGACGGTTTCGAACCGCGCATGGATGCCATCGCCGCCGCCCTTCGCCCGGAAACAAAGCTGCTTTTGGTCAATTCGCCGAACAACCCGACCGGCGCCGTCTATTCGCGCGCCACGATGGAGGCGATCGCCGAATTGTGCCGCGAACGCGACCTGTGGCTCCTTTCGGACGAGGTCTACTGGACGATCCGTGCCGGCCGGCCACACGTCTCGCCACGCTCTCTGCCTGGCATGAAGGAGCGCACGCTGGTGGTCAATTCCCTGTCGAAGAGCCACGGCATGACAGGCTGGCGCGTCGGCTGGCTGACGGCGACCCCCGAGCTCGTCAGCCATCTCACCAACCTCAACCTGGTCTCCAGCTACGGGATGGTGGATTTCGTCTCTCGCGCCGCGATCGAAGCGGTGGAGAACGCCCGCGGCGTCGACGGGATCGCCGCCCTCTACGCTGCCCGGCGCACGGCCTTTCTCGAAGCGATCCGCGGGCTCGACGGCGTGGCCGTACGCGGCTCCGAGGGCGGCATGTACGTCATGCTCGACATCTCCGAAATCGATCCAGACAGCGAAGCCTTCGCCTGGGCCCTTCTGGAACGGGAACAGGTGGCCGTCATGCCCGGCACCAGCTTCGGCGCCGCAGCGGAAGGGCATGTGCGTATTTCCATGTGCCAGGATGAATCCGTGCTGCGCGAGGCTGCGGGCCGGATGTGCCGTTTCATTGCCGGCGGCGGGCGCGGCACGAGGCGACGCGCGGCCGAATAGGCGGGCCCGCCGCTGCTAGCGCCGCTGCCACCACCTGTCGTCGTGCCAGTCGGTGTCGGGCACGCAGGTGTAGCCGATCAGACACATCGCAGAGTCATTCGTCCCGACATGGGCGCGGCGCGTCACGTATCCCGGAAAGCAGAATTGCTGGCCGGCGACGTAGCGATCATAGGTATGGCGTCCCGTCGTCAGGACGACCGCGCCGTTCTCCTGCACCAGGCTTTGCGCCTGCTGGCAGCTCATGCTGCGGATATCGGGGCGTCCCTGCGCCTCAGCCGGTGCTGCAGCCGCCAGCACGGCGACAAGAAGACAGGCCACGACACCATGTCTGAATTCTTTCATGTGCAATTTCCCTTGCTCGACTTATTCCACCCTTGCGGGAACCGTGAAAGCGGCTTATGTCGCCGCTCGAACCCGGCCGTTCGCCAGAACACCGATACGTTGGTCCACGGCCTCCTTCACAACCGCCGGGCGGTAGCATAGCATAATCGCAGCCGCTCCCAAGGCTTCAGTGATTCCGCACCTTTCGCGTCAATATGGCTGACAGACCAGAACCCTTGCAGTCGTTCGACCATTCGGGCCTCAATCCCGGAAGCACAGCGATTTTCCTGGATTTCGACGGGACCCTGGCCGACATCGTCGAGCATCCCGACGCCGTTTCGGTTCCCCTGCCCACGCGCGAGGTGCTTGCGCGCCTGGAAAGAAGCACGCAGGGCGCGCTGGCCATCGTTACCGGCCGGCCGATCCAGGAAATCGACCGCTTTCTGGCGCCGCTCAGCCTGCCGGTCGCCGGCGTGCACGGGCTGGAGCGCCGGGGGGCGGGCGGTGAGATGAGCGCCAAAAGCGTCGATGCCGCCACTTTCGCCACGCTTGGCGACAAGCTCGGGGCCTTCACCGCGGCCCATCCCGGCACCATGGTCGAAACCAAGTCGGGCTCGCTGGCGCTGCACTACCGGCAGCGGCCGGATCTCGGCCCGGCATGTGCAGCGGCCGTGCACGAGGCGGTCGACGGCCTCCAGGGACTGCACATCCTGCACGGCAAGATGGTGATCGAGGTCAAGAGCGGCCAGGCCACCAAGGCCGATGCCGTGGCGGCATTCATGGACGAGGCTCCCTTCAAGGGGCGCGTGCCGCTGTTTGCCGGCGACGACGTCACAGACGAGGATGCTTTCCGCGAGGTGGCGCGCGCCAGCGGCATCTCCATCAAGATCGGCGCCGGCGATACCGCCGCCGTATATCGCAGCGAGGACACGGATGCCTTCCGTACGTGGCTCAGCCGCCTCGCCGACAGTTTTGAGACCCATTCATTGACAGCATAGGTATATTCCCGTGAGCACACTCAACCTCGGCGCGATCGGCAATTGCAGCTTCTCGGCGCTCATCGATCCCAAGGGCCGCATGATCTGGTGCTGCCTGCCACGCTTTGACGGCGATCCGGTTTTCAACGCGTTGCTGGTCGGCGAGGAGGATCCCGACGAGGGGCATTTCTCCATCGTTCTGGAAGACCTGGCCGAGACCGAACAGCACTACGAGCCGAACACGGCGGTCCTGGTCACGCGCCTGCACGGTGCTTCCGGCTCGCTGGAGATCGTCGACACCGCGCCGCGCTTCTTCTGGCGCGACCGCATTTTCCGGCCGCAGACGCTGGTTCGCCGCGTGCGGCCGATCGCTGGAACGCCGCGCATCTCCATCCGCATGCGCCCGACCTTCGCCTATGGGACCGTGCGTCCGCAGAAGACGCGCGGCTCCAATCATGTACGCTATGTCGGGCCGGACCTGACATTGCGGCTGTCGACCGATGCGCCAATCGACTACGTGCTCGACGAGACCTTCTTCAATCTGTCCTCCCCAATCGATATCATCGTCGGTCCCGACGAGACGCTGGACGGGAGCGTGGCCAACATCGCGCGCGATTTCGAGGAGCGTACCGCCAGCTACTGGCACAATTGGGTAAGCAGCCTGGCGCTCCCCTTCGAATGGCAGGAAGCGGTGATCCGTGCTGCCATCACGCTGAAACTGTGCACCTATGAGCCGACCGGCGCCATCATCGCCGCGATGACCACGAGTATCCCCGAGGCGCCCGACAGCGGCCGCAACTGGGACTACCGTTTCTGCTGGGTGCGCGATGCCTTCTTCGTCGTTCGCGCGCTCAACAGCCTCGGCACCGTCCAGACGATGGAGAACTATTTCCGTTACCTCATGGACCTGGTGGCCGATACCGACGGCGGGCATTTGCAGCCCGTGTTCGGGATCGGTCGGGAGCGGCAGCTCACCGAGACCATACTCGACAATTTCGCCGGCTACCGCGGCATGGGCCCCGTGCGCTGCGGCAATCAGGCCTTCGAGCACTACCAGCACGACGTCTACGGCAACGTCATCCTGGGCGCGGCGCAGATCTTCTTCGACCGCCGTATCCAGATGAAGCCGACCGTCACCGACTTCCGGCTGTTGGAAACCGCCGGCGAGCAGGCCTACGCGGTCTACAACACGCCCGACGCCGGCATGTGGGAACTCCGTTCACGCTCGCGCGTTCATACTTCTTCGAGCCTGATGTGCTGGGCAGCCTGTGACAGGCTTGCGCATATCGCCTCGCGACTTGGCGAGGCAGCGCGTGCGACCCAGTGGAGAGAGCGGGCCGACGAAATCAAGGCGTGCATTCTCGCCGAGGCCTGGTCGGAGAAGCGGAAAGCCTTCGTGGAGAGCTTCGGCGGCGAGACATTGGATGCGAGCGTGCTCCTGATGACTGAAGTCGGCTTCATCGATCCGCGCGATCCACGCTTCGTCAGCACGGTCGACCAGCTCGAAAAGGCGCTCGCGACAGGCCCCTACATGCTGCGTTACGAGGCGGCGGACGACTTCGGAAAGCCGGAGGTCTCCTTCAACATCTGCGCCTTCTGGCGTCTCGACGCGCTCGCCCGCATCGGCCGTCATGACGAGGCGCGCGAGATTTTCGAAGCGCTCTTGAAGACTCGCAATCCGCTTGGCATGCTGTCGGAGGACACACATCCCGTGACCGGAGAGATGTGGGGCAATTACCCGCAGACCTACTCGATGGTCGGTATTATCAACGGCGCCAGGCGTCTGTCCAAACCATGGGAGACCGTCGTGTGAAGCGTCTCGTTGTCGTCTCAAACCGCGTCGCCGACCTCAGATCCGCCCAGGCGGGCGGTCTGGCGGTTGGGCTCGCGGACTCGCTGCGCCAACGCGGCGGAGTGTGGATGGGATGGGACGGCCAGACGCTGAAATACGAGGAAGAACCCGAACCCCGCCTGCGCAAGGTAGGCACCGTCACCCAGGCGACGATCCCGCTCACCGAGCAGGACTACTCCGAATATTATCTGGGCTTTTCAAACAGCGTTCTATGGCCGCTGTTTCATTACCGGCTCGACCTGGTGGAATACAAAACCACCTTTCTCGACGGCTACCGGCGGGTCAACGCGAAGTTCGCCAATGCTCTGATGTCGGTGCTCAAGCCCGACGACGTCATCTGGATCCACGATTACCACCTGCTGCCGCTCGCCTCGGAACTTCGCCAGCGCGGCTGCAAGCAGCGCATCGGCTTCTTCCTGCACATCCCCTTCCCGCCCCCGGAAATCCTCGCCGCCGTCCCGCGCCATCGCTGGCTGGTGGAAAGCCTGCTCGAGTTCGATGTCATCGGCTTCCAGACCAACACGGATCTCGGCAATCTTCAGCACTATGTGGAAGATCACCTGGGATGCCGGCTCGAGCCCGACGGCAAGATCGCCATCGGCGAGCGCGAGGTGATCGCCGGCTGTTTCCCCATCGGCATCGACGTCGATTCCTTCGTGGAGATGGCCGAGAAGCCGAGTGACGAGGTGCAGATCGAGACCCAGCGGCGCGAGATCCTCGGCCGCCAGCAGATCATCGGCGTCGACCGGCTGGACTACACCAAGGGCCTGCCGGACCGTCTGCGCGCCTTCGCGCGCCTGCTCGAGCTCTATCCCGAGATGCGCAAATCCGTCGCGCTGATGCAGATCGCCACGCCCACCCGCGAGGAGGTGGAGGCTTATGTGGAGATCCGCAAGGAGCTGGAAGCGCTGTCAGGCGCCATCAACGGCCGCTTCGCCGATTTCAACTGGACACCGGTGCGCTACATTCACGGCACCGTGCCGCGCGACGCGCTGGCCGCCCTCTTCCGTGCCAGCCAGGTGGGGTTCGTCACGCCGCTGCGCGACGGCATGAACCTCGTCGCCAAGGAATATGTCGCCGCCCAGTCGATGGAAAATCCCGGTGTCCTGGTGCTTTCGAAATTTGCCGGTGCCGCCGAGGAGATGCACGAGGCGCTGATCGTCAATCCCTATGACGTCGACGACATGGCGCGCAATCTTTGCCGGGCGCTCACGATGCCGCTCGAGGAAAGACAGGAGCGCCAGCGCGCCCTCATGCAGCGTATCCGCGAGCATGACGCTGCCTACTGGCTCAACTCCTTCATGGCTGCTCTGGAGAACGGCGAGACCAATCGAGTCGCCTGAGGGACGACGTTTCCAAACCTTCAAGGCAATGGCCGGCAGGCTCAGTCGTCCTTCTTGCGCGGCAGGTCCTTGCGCTTGGTCTCTGCCAGGTCTTCCAGCTCGTCCTTGCTCATGGACTTTTCCATATCGCGCGAGGCGCCCTTGAGCTTGGATTTCGGCATTTCACCGCGCTTGGCCGCAAGTGCCGCGCCGGCCGCCTTTTGCTGCTGCTTGGATTTCGCGGGCATTTCCGCCTCCTTGTATTCTACCTGCAGCATAAATCCGAGCGATGCATCGAAAGTTCCCATTGCCGCCGGAACACCATGTGCCCGCACCGTGTTTGTTGCACGACAACAGCGCACGAGGCACGACCATGACAGCAGACAAGCTCCCGGAACAGCATCAGGAACATCAGCCCGGCAAGGAGCACGCCATGCATCCGAGCCCGGACTACACCCCGCGCTATGGCGGCTCCGACCGGCTGAAGGACAAGGTGGCGGTGATCACGGGCGGCGATTCCGGTATCGGCCGTGCTACGGCGGTCCTGTTTGCCCGGGAAGGCGCCAAGGTTGCTTTCCTCTACAAGGACGAGGAGCAGGATGCCGCCGAAACCGAGAGGCTCGTCGAGGCGGAAGGCGGCGAGGTTTTCTCCGAGGCCGGCGATATCGGCGACCGAAAGACAGCCGAAGCCTTCATCGAGACCGTCATCGAACGCTTCGGCAGGATCGACGTGCTCGTCAACAATGCCGCCGAGCAGCACTACCAGGAAGAGCTGACGGACATCTCCGACGAGCAGCTTCACCGCACCTACCAGACCAACATCTTCGGCATGTTCAACATCACCCGCGCCGCCCTTCCGCACATGAAAAGCGGCGCCTCGATCATCTGCACCACCTCAGTCACTGCTTACAAGGGTCAGGAAGTGCTGATGGATTATGCCTCGACCAAGGGCGCCATTCTGGCCTTCGTGCGCGCGCTTTCGGGCAACCTCGCGCCCAAGGGCATCCGCGTCAACGGTGTCGCGCCGGGCCCCATCTGGACCCCTCTGATCCCGGCCTCCTTCCCGGCCGAATCCGTAGCCAACTTCGGCCAGAACGTGCCCCTCGGCCGCCCCGGCCAGCCGAACGAGGTGGCCCCGTCCATGCTCTTCCTGGCCTGCGAGGACTCTTCCTACATGACCGGGCAGATCCTGCACCCGAACGGCGGAACGCTGGTCGGCGGTTAGCCGGACACCCTATAGCGGGATGCGACCAGCATCCCGCCACTTACCTGATCGAGGGGTTCCCGTCCCGGCCGCTCGGCAAGAGCACTAAAGGGGCCTCACCCACACCTTCATGTCATGGAAGGCCGCTCCGCCGTGCGGCGCGATCGCATCGGCACCGGTCAGCACATTGATCCCCTCGCCGCGCTCGTGAGCGTCGTTCGGCCAGATTCCCTCCGCAATGACGACCCCGCGGCACACGCCGTTGAAGAGTTTGGCGTGCAGGACCACCTCTCCACGGTGGTTGCCGATCTCCACGCGGTCGCCTTCGGCAATGCCGAGCTCTTCCGCATCTTCCGGATGCAGCATCAGCTCCGGCCGGCGCTCGCGTTTGCGGGAACCCGGTGTCTCGGTGAAGCTCGAATTCAGGAAGCTGCGTGCCGGCGACGTTGCCAGGCGGAAGGGGTGTTCAGAATCCGCAGCCTCGATAAAATCAACGTGATCGGGGAATTCCGGCAGGCGCTCGTGCGGCCCCTGGATGCCGATCGACTCCGGCGGGCGCGTGGACCCGGGGGTGTCGATCCAATCGGGCCGGAAGCGGAACTTGCCATCGGGATGGGCGAAACCCTTCAGAAAGTGCGCCGTCTCGAAATCGGGCTGCACATCGGCCCAGCGATCCTGGCGGAAGCTCTCGAAAGTCCCCAGGCCGCGCCGGCCGATCATCCAGTCGAGATGCTCGCGCGCCGACCATCCGAAACCCGGCAGGTGCGCCACGCCGAGGCGCTTCGCCAGTTCCTCGATGACAAAGATGTTCTCCCGCGCCTCGCCCGGTGCATCGACGAGCTTCGGCCCGAGCAGGATGTGCTGATGGCCACCGCCGCGATAGATGTCGTCATGCTCCAGGAACATGGTGGCCGGCAGGACGACATCGGCGAGCTTTGCCGTCTCGGTCATGAACTGCTCGTGTACGCAAACGAAGAGATCGTCGCGCTGGAAGCCCTTCTTCACCAGCCGCTGCTCCGGCGCCACATTGGCCGGATTGGTGTTCTGGATCAACATGGCAGTCACGGGCGGGCCGCCGTGAAGCGCGGCAGCATCACCGGTCAGGACGCGGCCGATTTGCGACTGATCGAGCGAACGGATGGATGGGTCAGCGAAGGCCTTGCCCTCGACCAGCGTCTTGTCGAGGCCGAAAATAGCGGAATTGGAATGGAAGGCGCCACCGCCCTCGTACTTCCACGCGCCGGTAACGGCGGCGATGGAAAGAGCGGCATGCATGTTCACCGCGCCGTTGCGGTTGCGCGTGAAGCCGTAGCCGAGACGGAAATAAGTGCGCTTCGTCGCGCCCACCAGCCGGGCGAAGCGCTCGATCTCGGCCGCCGGTACGCCGGTGACGGTTTCGGCCCATTCGGGCGTGCGGCCCTGGAGATGCGCCGCAAGCCCCTTCGGGTCATCGGTGTAGTTCTCCAGGTAGTCCCAGTCCGCATAATTTTCGCGGAAAAGCACGTGCATCACCGCACAGGCGAGCGCACCGTCCGTGCCGGGGCGGACAACAAGGGCGAGATCGGCCTGTTTCATCGTCGCGTTCTCGTAGACGTCGACGACGACGATCTTCGCCCCGCGCTCCTTGCGTGCGCGGACCGCATGGGTCATCACATTGACTTGGGTCGCGACAGCGTTGGTTCCCCAGATGACGACGCAATCGGCCTTGGCCATCTCGCGCGGGTCCGGCCCGCGCAACGCGCCCGTGCCCATCACGTAGCCCGCCCAGGCCGGATTGGTGCAGATCGTGTCGAACTGGTAGGAATAGCGCTTGGCATGGCGCAGCCGATGGATCGAATCGCGCTGTACGAGCCCCATCGTGCCGGCGTACAGATACGGCCAAACAGTCTCGCTGCCGTGTTTTTCCTCCGCCTTGACGAATGCCTCGGCCACACGGTCGAGGGCTGCTTCCCAGCTCGCCTCGCGCCATACGCCCTCTCCCTTGGCGCCGGCGCGGACCAGCGGCTTGAGCAGCCGGTCGGGATGGTGGATGCGCTCGGCATAGCGCGCCACCTTGGCGCAGATGACGCCGGCGGTGTAGCTGTTATCCTTGGCGCCGTGGACGCGGCCGATCCGGCCGTCAGCGATCTCGACGTCGAGAGCGCAGGTGGAGGGGCAGTCGTGCGGGCAGGCCGAGTGCCCGATCTGAAGATTTGCGTGCGTGTTCATGGCGGGAGGCTAGTCTCTCAAAATCAGGTTTTTAAAGCCTTCAGGCAAAATATCGATGCACTATCCATTAATAAAGCTACGCATGTCGAGCATGTCATCCGAAGCTTCGGGACGCAACCCATGAACTACCGTCACGCCTTCCACGCCGGGAATTTTGCCGACGTCGTCAAGCACACGGTGCTTGTGCGCATCATCGACTATCTCAAGCGCAAGGAAAAGGCTTTCCGCGTGATCGACACGCATGCGGGTACCGGGCTTTACGACCTGTCCCGCGAAGAGGCACAGCGCACCGGCGAGTGGCGCGACGGCATCGCGCGCCTGGTGACAACGAAGATCGAGGGTGAGGCGGCGAGTCTTTTCAGACCGTTGCTCGATTCTGTTCTTGCGGTGAATCAGGGCAATGAGGTGACGCGCTACCCCGGCTCGCCCCTGCTGGTGCGTCACCTGTTGCGCCGGCAGGACCGGCTGACGGCGATCGAACTGCATCCGCAGGATGTGGCAGCCCTGAAGACTCTTTTCGCCGGCGACCATCAGGTGCGGGTGATCGAACTCGACGGGTGGCTGGCGCTCGGCGCACATGTGCCGCCGAAAGAAAAGCGCGGCCTGGTGCTGGTCGACCCGCCGTTCGAGAAATCGGGCGAGTTCGAGCGTCTGGTCGACGGGCTCAAAAGAGCCTATCGGCGCTGGCCGGGCGGGATCTATGCGCTCTGGTATCCCATCAAGGACAGGGCAGCGGTGGCGGCGTTCCGGCAAGCGCTGAAGGAAAGTGGCGTGCCGGACATTCTCGACATCAGCCTCGAAATCAGGCCGCCGTCGCCGGAGCCGCGACTCGACGGGACCGGCATGCTCGTCGTCAATCCACCCTACGTTCTGGGCCGCGAACTCGAAATTCTACTGCCGGTCCTTGCGCGAACGCTGGGGGAACGCGGCGCCAGCCGCTTCTCGCTCACACAGTTGACAGGGGAAGCGCCGGTGTCGCCTTGACCAAAGGGCGTAGGTGGCGGAAACTGCCCGCCAATTTCAAGCCTTCGGAGATTCGCAATGGCGCGCATATCGGGCTTCGCAGTGGCACTTGCAACCTCACTCGCCACCGTGGCGCCGCAACTTCCCGCGCAGGCGGCCGACACGGTCGCCGTCTATGCCCAGGAAGATTCCATCTGCGGACACGGAAGCGTGCAGTCAGCCGTCAGGAATGGTTTCCACTATCAGGTCAGGCATGTGCCGCACCTGCCGGATGTCGGAATTGTCGACCTCTACAACGCCCGGCTGACACGCTACGAGCCGGCCACCTTCAACAACCCGATCGAGCGGCGCTACTGCGCGGCAACGGTGCGGCTGACCGACGGCCAGGACCGGCCGGTCTGGTACCTGATCGAGTACGGTCAGGGATTCGCCGGCCTGGGGGACAATGTGGAGTTCTGCGTGCTCGGCTTCGACCGCTGGAACGTCTACAACGCCGAATGCAGCGTCCTGCGCTAGCCCGAAGACTCCTGCGCCGGGCAGCCGCGGCTCTCCTCTCGGCCGGGTTGCTGCAAACGACATTCCCTGCCTTCTCCGGCGAAAGGGGTGCCGAAGCCGGTCGCTTTGACTTCTATGTCCTGTCCCTTTCCTGGTCGCCCAGCTACTGCGCGGTGGAAGGGACCGATGCGAACCGGCGTCAGTGCGAGGGCCCTCGGCCCTACGCCTTCATCGTTCACGGGCTGTGGCCGCAATATGAGCACGGCTATCCCGAATTCTGCCCCGGCGCGGGACCGGACCGCGTGCCCGACCGGCTGGTCGATGCCTATCTCGATATCATGCCGTCACCTGGGCTGATCGGCCATCAGTGGCGCAAGCACGGTTCCTGCTCCGGCCTTTCACAGGCCGATTACCTCGCGCTTGCCCGCGCGGCGCGGGAGCGGATTGTCATGCCTGAGGAATTTTCACGGCTGGATGAGCCGCAAATGGTCTCGCCGCGGATTCTGGAAGAGCGCTTCATCGCCGCCAACGAGGGGCTTTCCCTGGATGGCATCGCGGTTACCTGCGGCCGGCGTTATCTGCGCGAGGTGCGGATCTGCCTGACGAGGGATTTGCAGTTCCGCGCCTGCCCGCAGGTCGACCACAACGCCTGCCGGCTGGACAGGACGCTGATGCCGCCCGTTCGGGGCGAATAGCGTTTACGCAAAAGAAAAGCCGGGCACGAGGCCCGGCTTTAAGAAGGTTGGGGCAAGCAGGCTTAGAACTGCATACCGAAACCGAGCATGACCCTGTTGCTGGTCGTATCGACGTCACCGCCGTTGAAGTCCGCGTTGAGATCGGTATAGCGGTACTCGACGCGCGCGAAGGACTGCTGGGTCAGCTTCATGTCCACGCCGGCGCCGGCCGTCCAGCCGAGTGCGGTTTCCGACTCCGAGACCCCGGGGGCCGAAAGCTCAAGCCGGCTCGCCGCGCCACCGCCGGTTGCGTAGAGCAGCATGTTGTCGGTAGCGGCATAGCCGAGACGGGCGCGCAGCGACCCTTCGAGACCATGCTCCACATCGATCCCCAGCTCATCGCCTTCCATGCCGTTGTAGCCGATGTCGCCCTCGACACCGTACACGAACCGGTCGGACTGACCTTGCCAGCCGGCGAAGACGTCGCCGACGAAACCATCAGTCTCGATGTCGACCGGCAGGCCGTCCGCAGACACCTCGCCCGAGAAGCCGTAACCGAGCGAAACACCGGCATAGGGACCGGCCCAGGTGGCGACCGGCGCGACTTCCATCGGGGCGGCCGGCGGTGCCGGCGGCTGCATGACCGCATCGGCGGCCTTGGCGGGGATCGCCGCAGCTGCGAAGATGGCTGCAGCAGCCGCGCCGAGCATCAAAGTCTTGTTGGCATTCATGTGTGAACTCCTTGTCACATCAGCAATTCTAGAGAGGCGCTCTGCCGAACCCGGCAAAAAAACACCCGTGGCGCCCCAACCGCTGGCCTTCAACGATTGTAGAGGCTGCGCGGTTCCGCCATGCCCACGGAGAGAATGGGCAAAAATGGCCGCATCATGGCTACAGGTTGAAATCGGACGGAGTTCGCTTCCACGAGAATCATAACTGTTGCCGAAACGACACAAATTTAATCACCTTCGCCGGCAATCGAGAGCCCTTGGACACGCCCTTCGCACGTCAGGAGGCCCCCCGGGCACTCTATGAATATGGTGGCGAAGCCATATATTAAAGCAACGAAAAGTGGGTGAAGAATGCGGCAAGCGGGCAAGAACGCCCTTATCACGGGTGGGGCGAAAAGGATCGGCGCGGCCATTGCGCGCGATCTCGCGGCACACGGCTTTGCGGTGGCGATCCATTGCGGCACCTCGCGCGCGGAGGCGGACGAGCTGGCGAGGACGATCGAGGCCGGCGGCGGCCGGGCGCATGTGCTGCAGGCCGACCTCACCGATACGGGCGCGACTGAGAAACTCCTGGACGAGGCGACCGGCGTACTCGGTCCGATCGGGCTTCTGGTCAACAACGCCTCCGTCTTCGAGGAGGATTCGGTGACGGACTTCAGCGACGCGGTCTGGGACCGGCATTTCGCCATTCATCTGAAGGCGCCGGCGACCCTCGCGCGCGCCTTCGCCAAGGCGCTGCCGGAGGCGGAGACGGGCCTGATCGTCAACATGATCGATCAGCGGGTCTGGCGACCGACGCCGCGCTTCTTCAGCTACACCCTTTCGAAGTCAGCCCTGTGGACGGCGACCCGCACCATGGCGCAGGCGCTCGCTCCGCGCATCCGCGTCAACGCCATCGGGCCCGGCCCGACACTCCCGAACGCCCGCCAGGGCGAGGCGGATTTCAAGCGGCAGACCAAAGCGCTGATCCTGCAGCACGGCCCGGAATTGCCGGAATTCGGCGCCACGATACGCTACCTCTGGGACACGCCTTCCATCACGGGGCAGATGATCGCGCTCGATGGCGGGCAGCATCTCGCCTGGCAGACGCCGGACATCGCCGGAGTGGCCGAATGAGTGCATCGAAGCTTTCCCCGGAAGCGGACCTGCTGCCCGGCGCGGCGGTCGAATGGGACAGCGCCGGCAAGGAAAGCGCGGCCGTCGGCGCGGAAGCAATCCAGGCGGTCGTCAAGCGCCTGCCCAATGCGCCGGGCGTCTACCGCATGATGAACACGGCAGGCGACGTTCTCTATGTCGGAAAGGCGCGCAGCCTGAAGAAACGCGTCGCCAACTACGCCCAGGGGCGCGGCCATTCCAACCGCATCGCGCGCATGATCCGCGATACGGCGTCGATGGAGTTCGTCGTCACGCGTACGGAAACCGAGGCGCTGCTGCTCGAAGCCAATCTCATCAAGCGCCTGCGCCCGCGCTTCAACGTGCTCCTGCGCGACGACAAGTCGTTTCCCTATATCCTCATGACCGGCGACCACCCGGCCCCCGGCATCTTCAAGCACCGCGGCGCGCGCTCCAGAAAAGGCGACTATTTCGGCCCCTTCGCCTCGGCCGGCGCGGTGGGGCGGACGATCAACTCGCTGCAGCGGGCCTTTCTCATCCGCACCTGCACGGATTCGGTCTTCGAAAGCCGCACCCGACCTTGCCTCCTCTACCAGATCAAGCGCTGCTCCGGCCCGTGCACGGGCGAGATCAGTGCCGAGGAGTATGCAGGCCTGGTCGCGGAGGCCAAGGACTTCCTCTCCGGCCGCTCCAGCAAGGTGAAGGCGGAGATCGCCCAGGCCATGCAGCAAGCCTCCGAGGCGCTCGATTTCGAGCGCGCGGCGATCTATCGCGACCGGCTGTCGGCGCTGAGCCACGTGCAGGCCCACCAGGGCATCAACCCGCAGGGGATCGAGGAAGCCGACGTCTTCGCCATCCATCAGGAAGGCGGGCAGAACTGCATCCAGGTCTTCTTCTTCCGCACAGGGCAGAACTGGGGCAACCGCGCCTATTTCCCCAAGGCCGACCCGGCGCTCGGCCCCGGCGAGGTGCTCGGCTCCTTCCTCGCCCAGTTCTACGACGACAAACCCTGCCCGCGCGCGGTGCTTCTATCACACGAGGTGGAAGATCAGGCGCTCCTGGCGGAGGCTCTCACGGCACGGGCGAGCCGCAAGGTCACCGTTTCCGTGCCACAGCGCGGGGAGAAGAAGGATCTGGCCGACCACGCTCTGCAGAACGCGCGCGAGGCGCTGGGGCGCAGGCTTGCCGAGACCTCCTCCCAGGCCAGGCTGCTCGAAGCCTTTGCCGAGACCTTCGGGCTCGAGGCCGCCCCCCGGCGCATCGAGGTCTACGACAACTCGCACATCATGGGCACCAACGCGGTGGGCGCCATGATCGTGGCAGGCCTGGAAGGATTCGCCAAGAACCACTACCGCAAGTTCAACATCCGCTCGACGGAGATTTCCCCTGGCGACGATTTCGGCATGATGCGCGAGGTGATGGAGCGAAGGTTCTCCCGGCTCATCAAGGAGAAAGGCCTGCCCGACAGCGGCCTCGACGGCCGGGAAGGAGAGGAAAGCGACGCCTTCCCCGCCTGGCCCGACGTCATCCTGATCGACGGTGGCCAGGGACAGCTTGCAGCCGTCCGGCAGATCCTCGACGACCTCGGCATCGCCGAGGCAGTTACCGCCATCGGCATCGCCAAGGGACCGGATCGGGATGCCGGGCGCGAGCGCTTCTTCATGGCGGGCCGGCAGTCCTTCTCGCTTCCCGTGCGCGATCCGGTGCTTTATTTCGTGCAGCGGCTGCGCGACGAGGCGCACCGCTTTGCCATCGGCTCGCACCGGGCGCGACGCAAGAAGGAGATGGTCAGGAACCCGCTCGACGAGGTTCCCGGCATCGGGCCGGGCCGCAAACGCGCGCTTTTGCACCATTTCGGCACCGCAAAGGCGGTGAGCCGGGCGGGCGTCGAGGACCTGATGGAGGTCTCCGGCATCTCCGAATCCATCGCCCGGCAGATCTATGACCACTTCCACGAGGGCGGATAGACCTTTACCGGCCCGCAAAGCGCCCATATGTCAGCGGGTAACCGCGCGCACAGGCGACTGATTGAAAGGCTACCATGAGCCAGCGATCCATGCAGCAGCAACACGCTTTCAACCTGCCCAATCTGCTCACCTATGCGCGCATAATGGCGGTGCCGCTGATCGTGCTGTGCTTCTTTCTGGAAGGCAGGCTGCAGTCGAGCGACTTCGCGCGCTGGTCGGCGCTCGGCATCTTCCTGGCCGCCAGCATCACCGACTATTTCGACGGTTATCTCGCCCGCACCTGGCAGCAGACCTCGAACATCGGCAAGATGCTGGATCCGATTGCCGACAAGCTCCTGGTGGCGACCTGTCTCCTGCTTCTGGCCGCCGATACGGACCGCACCATCGCCGGCTGGACCCTGTGGGCGGCGATCATCATCCTGTGCCGTGAGATCCTCGTCTCGGGCCTGCGCGAATATCTGGCGGCGCTGAAGGTGAGTGTGCCCGTCACCCAGCTCGCCAAGTGGAAGACGACGATCCAGATGCTGGCGATCGGCTTCCTGCTCGCCGGTCCGGCGGGCGACAAGATCGTTCCCTATGTCACCGAAGCGGGAATCGCGCTTTTGTGGTTCTCGGCCCTGGTGACGCTTTACACCGGCTACGACTATTTTCGTGCCGGGCTGAAACACATCGTGGAGGAGTAGGGCCCCGTGAAACTCATCTATTTCGCATGGGTGCGCGAGCGGATCGGCCGGGAGGAAGAGGAAATCCGCCTTCCCGGCGACGTCGTCACCGTGGCCGATCTGCTCACGTGGCTCAAGGCGCGTGGCGACGGCTATACCGCCGCGCTGGCGCATCCGGAAGTCATCCGCGTCGCCATCGATCAGGAGCATGTCGACCATGGAGCGAAACTGCCCGCCGACGGCGAGGTGGCGCTGTTTCCGCCGATGACCGGAGGCTGAAATGGCCTGCCAGCCGATTGTGCGCGTCCAGCCCGGGGATTTCGACGTCGCCGCCGAGATCGAACGGCTGACGGCGGGGCGGCATGACGTCGGCGCCGTCGTTACCTTTTCCGGGCGCTGTCGCGACGAAGGGGGGCGGCTGGCCGCCCTGGAGCTCGAACACTATCCCGGCATGGCGGAGGCGGAGATCGTCCGCATCGCTCGGCAGGCGGCAGAGGATTGGCCGCTCACCGGCCTTTCCGTCATCCATCGCTTCGGCAAGATCATGCCGGGCGACAACATCGTTCTCGTCGTGGCTGCCTCGTCGCACCGCAAGGCCGCACTCGAGGCCGCGGACTTTCTCATGGACTATCTGAAGTCGCGCGCTCCCTTCTGGAAGAAGGAGCATCCAGCCGACGGCGACGAAGGCCGATGGGTGGAGGCAAAGGCGGCGGATGAAGAGGCGCTGGGGCGCTGGGGGAAGTAACACGGCCGCCTTCCCGTCATCCCGGCTGAACGGGATGACGTCGCTGTAGCGTCAGCTTGTAAAAACACCCCGCAGGCTCATTTCCCACGGGGTGTTCTCAATTCTATCAAGCGGTTACAGTCGAATGTTGCGAGGTCGATTCAGCCGACGACCTCGATATCCGAGAACCAGTAGCGGATCTCCTCGGCCGCCGTCTCGGACGCATCCGAGCCGTGGACGGAGTTCTCGCCGATCGACTTGGCGTAGAGCTTGCGGATGGTGCCCTCGGCGGCATCGGCCGGGTTCGTGGCGCCCATGATCTCGCGGTTCTTGGCGATCGCGTTCTCCCCCTCAAGAACCTGGACCACGGTCGGGCCGGAGGACATGAACTCGCACAGCTCGTCGAAGAAGGGACGCTCCTTGTGGACGGCATAGAAGCCCTCGGCCTGACGGCGGCTCATCCACACGCGCTTGGAGGCGACCACCCGCAGGCCTGCATCCTCGAACATCTTGGTGATGGCGCCGGTGAGATTGCGTGCCGTCGCGTCCGGCTTGATCATGGAGAAGGTGCGTTCGATCGCCATTTCGGATCCTTGCATTTGGTGGAAGGGTTTCGGGATGGCGGGTCTATAGCGGTCGGAAGGCCGCGTGTGAAGGGGCTCAGGCGGCGGCCGGCACGCGACGGGCGAGCCCGTCATGAAGATCGAGACAGCGGCCGAACCACTCCGCCACCGGATCATCGGGCGCAAGGAAGGGAAATGGCGAGGCCACCCGGGCCCATTGCAGGGCGCCGCCGACGATGTAGTCGGCGAAAAGCGGACCCTCACCGCCGATGAAGGGCTGATGCCGAAAGAGGGTGCGCAGCGGCGCGAGCGCGGCGCGGAAATCCTTGAGCCGCGTTTCACGGTCCGCCGGCACGTCCTCCAGCGGCTTGCCGAAGCGGGCTTCGCGGCTTTCGCGGAAATAGGCCTGGTCTTCCGGCCCCAGCAGGCCATGGATGTCCACCAGTGCCGCCTCGCCGATGAAGGTGTGCAGGGTCAGTTGTGACCAGCGCTCGACGAAGCGAGCCATGGCCTTGCCGCCCTCCCCGCCGAAGAGCGTCGGCCGGTCGGGATAAGCCTCTTCCAGATAGAGCGCGATGGCGAAGGAACCGCGGATCAGCCGCTCGCCGTCCCGAATGAGCGGCACGGTCTTCGTAACGCCGTTCTCGATGCCGGCGATCTCGGTAAAGCGGGTCGGCCTGCCCTCGAAGGAAAGCCCCGTATGGGCAAGCGCCAGGGCAATTTTCCAGCAATGGGGGCTGAACGGGCGGCGTTCATCGCTGCCTACCAGTTCGTAAAGAAGTATGCCCATGCGCGATCTCCCTGCACCGTCACTGCCTACCGCCTCGCTGTGAAGAATTCCAATTGTTTCTTTGCGATGCAAAGATGCAGAATCTTGATCGGTGATACAGATGGGAAACGCGCACGTGACGACAGCGGGGGATATCATGAAGCGGCATTTCGAAATGATGGCCGCCTACAACCGGTGGGCCAACGGCATTCTGTATGATGCGGCTGCCGGGCTCGAACCGGGGGAATACACACGCGACGTGGGCGCTTTCTTCCGCTCGATGATGGGCACACTCAACCACATCCTGGTCGCCGACCGCATCTGGATGCAACGCTTCACCGGCGAGGGGAATGCGCCGGCCAGCCTCGATGCCATCGTCCATTCCGCGCTGCCTGCGCTGCGGCTTGCCCGCGAGGCCGAGGACGCGCGCATCATCGAATGGATTGCCGGGCTTGATGAAGAAGACCTGCAGGGACGCTTCACCTACGTGACAGTGGTAAACCCCCGCACGGTCTCGCAGCGGCTTGCGCCGGCGCTGACGCATCTCTTCAACCACCAGACGCATCACCGCGGACAGGCGCATATGATCCTCTCCGTGCTCGGCGCCGAGCCGCCTGCTCTCGACCTCATTTACTTCCACCGCACGCCGGCGGGCCGCGAATTCGCATAGACGGCAAGTATGTACGCCATGGATATCAACGACCTTATCGTCATCCTGTTTATTTCCACTGAAATATTTTCCCGTTGTTCTCACACACGACAGCCGCCAGACCCCATCTATAAGTTAAAGTTTTAAGAAAATTAAAATTCTGCATATTTATCTTTTGAAACCATTTCATTACTTTCCTG
This sequence comes from Nitratireductor sp. GCM10026969, assembly GCF_042660605.1. Classification (NCBI taxonomy): domain Bacteria; kingdom Pseudomonadati; phylum Pseudomonadota; class Alphaproteobacteria; order Hyphomicrobiales; family Phyllobacteriaceae; genus Nitratireductor; species Nitratireductor sp. GCM10026969. Next base: position 605 of record NZ_JBHSUM010000063.1, on the reverse strand, counting down.
AATTACGTTCACAACCTTCCGTTTAATTTCGAATATCATTGCACCTGCCTGAACAACAGGAGTGATGTCATGTCTAATCTAAAACGTGCATTTCTTGCGACTGCGGCAAGTGCGACCCTCGCGCTGGGATTCGCAACCTCTGCGTTAGCCTTTGACGTCAGCGTGGGCGGCGTAAGCGCATCCATAGGCGGGCGCTCGAGCGGCGGTCTCGGCGTGGATGTAAACGCCTCGCTGGGCGGCATCAACGCCAACAGCAGCACAACGGTTGGCGGCGGGAGCCTGGCAACGTCGAACACCAACGCCTCGGTCGGCGGCAGCAGCGGCATCAATGCCAGCAACAGCACCACGGTCGGCGGCAGCGGGAGCCTGGCAACGTCGAACACCAACGCCTCGGTCGGCGGCAGCAGCGGCATCAATGCCAGCAACAGCACCACGGTCGGCGGCGGCGGGAGCCTGGCAACGTCGAACACCAACGCCTCGGTCGGCGGCAGCAGCGGCATCAATGCCAGCAACAGCACCACGGTCGGCGGCAGCGGGAGCCTGGCAACGTCGAACACCAACGCCTCGGTCGGCGGCAGCAGCGGCATCAATGCCAGCAACAGCAC
>NZ_JBHSUM010000062.1:0-23331 GCF_042660605.1 Nitratireductor sp. GCM10026969 | reverse complement strand
GCCCGAGGGCGCCGTCTTCGAGCATGCCCCGGCGCGCGAGGCCCTGATGGACGTGCTTTGCGAACGGCTCGCCCGGGAGAAGGGCGCGGGCCTCTTCGTCGATTACGGCCATGAGGGGCCGGCATTCGGCGACACGCTTCAGGCCGTGCGCCGCCATGGCTATGACGACGTGCTGGCTCATTCCGGCGAGGCGGACCTGACCGCGCACGTGGATTTCGCCGCGCTCGCCGCCATCGCCCGCGCGCATCGGCTGTCGGCACCGCTGACGACGCAGGGGGAATTCCTCCTCGAACTGGGCCTTCTGGAGCGCGCCGGACGGCTTGGCGCCGGCCGGAGTGCAAAGGAACAGGAGCGCATCCGCGGAGAAGTCGAGCGGCTGGCCGGGCCTGAAACGATGGGCGAATTGTTCAAGGTTCTGGCGGTGCTGCCGACGGGTATATCGGTGCCCCCCTTTCGATCGGCGGATTGACTTGGAATACCCCCTGCCCCACGATCCGCCGCCAAAGCAAACAGATCACAGGCGGCGCATGCTGGACATGACCAGACCGGAGCCGCTCCGGTCTCCTCTCCTCGATGCAGCACATGCAGAGGGCGTGCGGCACGGCTTTTTCACACGTATCGGCGGCATTTCCGAGGGCATCTATAGCAACCTCAATGTCGGTCTCGGCTCCGGCGATTCGGGGGATTCCGTGCGGGAAAACCGTCGCCGCGTAGCACATTGGATGGGTGTGCCGGCCGAAAAGCTGTGCACATTGCACCAGTGCCACTCGGCGGATGTCGTTGTGATCGAGGAGCCCCTGGGCGCAACGCGCCCGAAGGCCGATGCCATGGTGACCCAGCAACCCGGCCTGGCGATCGGCGTGCTGACGGCCGATTGCGGACCGGTGCTCTTCGCCGATGCGCAGGCCCGCGTCGTCGGCGCCGCCCATGCCGGCTGGAAAGGGGCACTGACGGGAGTTCTGGAAAACACGATCGTCGCAATGGAACGCCTCGGCGCCGAACGCGCCCGGATCGTTGCCGTGCTCGGACCGGCGATCAGCCAGGACAATTACGAGGTGGGCCCGGAGTTCCAGGAACGCTTCCTCGCAGCCGACACCGCGAACGCGCGCTTCTTTCGGGCCTCCACGCGCCCCGGCCACTCCTGTTTCGACCTCGGCGGCTATACAATGGAACGGCTCGCCCGCGCCGGGGTCGGCGCCGAGATGCTCGGCCACTGCACCTATGCGGATGCGGACCGCTTTTACTCCTACCGCCGCGCCACACATCGCGGCGAAACGGATTACGGACGCCAGATTTCGGCGATTTGCCTGGAGGACCTTTGATGGCGCTTCACTTCGACCGAGCCGAGTTCGACGCCCGCCGCGACCGGCTGCTCATCGAGATGTCCGAGCGCAAGCTCGACGCCCTGCTCATCTTCGCCCAGGAAAGCATGTATTGGCTGACGGGCTACGACACGTTCGGCTTCTGCTTTTTCCAGTGCCTCGTCGTGAAGGCGGATGGCGAGATGGTACTTTTGACGCGCTCGGCCGACCTGCGCCAGGCGCGGCATACTTCCATTATCGGAGACATCGTGGTCTGGAACGATCGGCAGGGCGCGAATCCGGCCGTCGAGCTGCGCGAGTTGTTGAACAATCTCGACCTTCTGGGCATGCGCATCGGGGTGGAGTACGACACCCACGGCCTGACGGCCAGGAACGGGCGGCTTCTCGACGAGCAGCTGCGGACCTTTGCCAAGGTCGAGGACGCCTCCGACCTTGTGGCGCGGCTGAGGCTGTTGAAAAGCCCGGCGGAAGTCGAGAAGGTCAAGCGCGCCGCCACCCTGGCGGATGATGCCTTCGACGCTGGTCTTGCCCTCGTCAAGCAGGGCGCCGATGAAGCGGCGATCCTGGCTGCCCTGCAGAGCGCCGTTCTCGCCGGCGGTGGTGACTATGCGGCGAACGAGTTCGTGATCGGTTCCGGCGCCGATGCGCTTCTGTGCCGCTACAAGGCGGGCCGCAGGAAGCTCACCAAGAACGACCAACTCACGCTCGAATGGGCCGGCGTCTATCACCGCTACCATGCGGCGATGATGCAGACGGTGCTGACGGGCAAAGCCTCCAAGCGGCATCAGGAGCTGTTCGAGGCGGCACGCAGCGCGCTCCTGGCCTGTGAGAAGGCCATGACGCCCGGCAACACCTTCGGGGACGTCTTCGATGCCCATGCCCGCGTGATGGAGATCCACGGCCTGACGAAGCATCGGCTGAACGCCTGCGGCTATTCGCTCGGGGCCCGCTTCGCCCCGTCCTGGATGGACCCGCAAATGTTCTACAACGGCAATCCCGAGCCGATCGCGCCGAACATGACGCTCTTCGCGCACATGATCATCATGGATTCCGAATCGGGCTGCGCCATGTGTCTCGGCCGCACATACCTCACCACCGAGGCCGAACCGGCGCCGCTTTCCCGCCACGGGCTGGAGTTAATCGTAAAATAAGCATTTGGGGTCATGTCGGGTGAAACCAGGATCTCGATCGCGGGGAGAAGGGTAAGATGAGGCGCTTCATCGTAATCATCGCCTTGGCGATTCTGGGACCGCTCGTCTCCGCTTGCCAGGGAACGGGCGCGCTGGACCTCACGCCGCGGGCGGAAGCCGGCGCAAGCGACGCGAACGCCACGCCACCGGCGAATCCAAGCGCCAGCGCAGCGCAATCCGGTGGCCAGGCGAACGCATTGCCTGTCGCCGCAGGCGATGCACGGATCCAATTCGCCCCCGTGATCGGCGCCACGGAAGAGGCGGTGACCCCGCTCTCCCGCAGACTCTCCGCGCGCGCCGGCGAGCGCGGCCTGACCCTTGTTACGGAGAGCACCGCCGCGACGCTCCTGGTAAAGGGCTACTTTTCGACCATTGCCGATGACGGCCGGACGACGGTCATCTATGTCTGGGACGTGCTCGCCCCCACCGGCGACCGCCTGCACCGGATCCAGGGACAGCAGGCCGTGACCGGCGGCCAGGGCACCGGCTGGCCGTCGGTGACCGACGAGACCATGCAGGCGATCGCCGACAGGACCATAGACGAGCTGGCGACGTGGTTGTCCAGAAGCACCGGATGATAACCCTTTCTGGGTAAAGGCGCGGACTTTTTCCCAGAGATGCTTGCATTAGCCGGCCACACCGCTAAAAGCCGGCACAGAAGTCGAGGCGTTGGCCGGGAACGTTCCATGAAGCTCTTTGCGGGCAATTCAAACCGGGTGCTGGCAGAGGCCGTTGCCCGCTATCTCAACATCTCCCTTGGAAAAGCCACGGTCCGGCGCTTCGCCGACCAGGAGATTTTCGTCGAGATCCAGGAGAACGTGCGCGGCGAGGATGTCTTCATTCTCCAGTCCACGGCCTACCCGGCGAACGATCACCTGATGGAGATGCTCATCATGATCGACGCCTTCCGCCGCTCCTCCGCGCGGCGGATCACGGCGGTGCTCCCCTATTTCGGCTATGCCAGGCAAGATCGCCGTACCTCCGGCCGCACGCCGATATCGGCCAAGCTGGTGGCGAACCTGATCACCCGCGCCGGTGCCGACCGCGTGCTGACGCTGGATCTGCATGCCGGACAGATCCAGGGCTTTTTCGACATTCCGACGGACAATCTCTTCGCGGTGCCGGTCATGGCGCGCGATGTGAAGGCGCATTACAAACTGAAAAACGTAATGGTGGTCTCGCCGGATGTCGGCGGCGTCGTGCGCGCCCGCGCGCTCGCCAAGCGCATCGACGCGCCGCTCGCCATCGTCGACAAGCGCCGCGACCGGCCCGGCGAATCCGAAGTCATGAACGTCATCGGCGACGTGCGCGGCAAGGACTGCCTGCTGATCGACGACATCATCGATTCCGGCGGCACCCTGTGCAACGCCGCCGAGGCGCTGCTTTCCAACGGCGCCAACAACGTGACGGCCTACATCACCCACGGCGTTCTGTCGGGCGGCGCCGTGGCGCGCATCTCCGGCTCCAAGCTCACCGAGCTCGTCATAACCGATTCCATCCAGCCGACATCGGCCGTGGAGGCAGCCCACAACATCCGCGTCATCACCATCGCTGATCTCATAGGCGAAGCCATCTCGCGCACAGCTTCGGAAGAATCGGTCTCCAGCCTGTTCGACTAAAGAGACTGCCTCCACCCTGTCGCCCTGCGAACATGGGAGAGCTCACCAAGGAACCATGCAATACGGCGAGATTCTGGAGAGCCTCGCAATACGGGTGGGCCTCATAAAGCCGGTCCCACCGAAGGGTCGGCTCGTCCTTCTCCTCCGGTCGCCGGATTTTATCGTGCTCCTACCGACTATAGTCGGTCACGACAACGGTCGTTGGAATGATCCCGAAAAGGCCATTCAACTTCCGCCAGATGCTTCGGACAGGGAGATTGGCGCTGCCGCACAGCGCGCTTTCCAGGATGTGAGGATCGATCGCTCCTACCGGGGACCGCCTAAGCGTTACCCTTACGGCATCAGTCCGCAGCTGCAGGCCCTCACCAATTGCAAGCGGACGCGGTCTTTCTATAGCCACGTGAAATACGCGCAGGCATGCGAAGATGACGGCCTGGTCAGATGCCATGCCTCAGTCAGGGGCGCACTCTATACCTATACACCGGTTTTCAAGGCGAGCCTCGACAATTCTGGGGCGCTGGGCAAGGCTGCGCGCGACGCACTGGAGGCCTCAAGGATTCGATAATCCCCGTCAGTAGCACCATTCAAATCGAGCGACGAAAACCGATACGTGCGGCAACAGCACACAATGCTACGACCGCTCAGAGCCCCTGCCCTTGCGCGCCTCCCCACCATTCGCTATACACGCGCGTCCGCGCGGACACCCTTGGAGGCAGCGCGGATGGAGGTCGGCTTCATGCTATTGGCGTCGGCTTTCCCGTTTTCGGGACGCGGGCCTGGGGCCCTCCCGAAAACGCTCCGAAAAACGAAAGGAAAAGACCATGGCCCATCAGTCCTATGAACTGAAGGCCGAGGCGCGCGAACGGGTCGGAAAGGGGTCCGCCCGGGCAATTCGGCGCAACGGCAAAGTTCCCGCCGTCATTTACGGCGAAAAGCAACCCCCGCTCGCGATTACGCTTCCCTACAAGGAGGTGTTCCACCGCATCCACGCCGGCGGCTTCATGACCACCATCGCCTCGATCGACGTGAACGGCGAGAAGGTCCAGGTCCTGCCGAGGGATTATCAGCTCGATCCCGTGCGCGGCTTCGCCATGCATGTGGACTTCCTGCGCATCGGCCGCAACACCATCGTGACGGTCAACGTGCCGGTGCATTTCCTCAACGAGGAGGACGCGCCCGGCATCAAGCGCGGCGGCGTCCTGAACGTGGTGCGCCACGAAGTCGAGTTCGCCTGCCCGGCGACCGCCATCCCGGACTACATCGAGGTCGACCTCACGGGCATGGACATCGGCGATTCCGTACACATCTCCGCTGTGAAGCTGCCCGAGGGCGCCAAGCCGACCATCACCGACCGCGACTTTACCATCGCCACGGTGGCCGCACCTGCCGGCCTGAAGGCCGAGGAGAGCGAGGAAGCCGCCGAAGCGGAAGAGGAACAGGAAGAAGAGGCGGAAGGCGGGGACGAGGAGTAGTCCTCCCCTTCCCCACAGGGGACCGACCGCATGCTTCTTGTTGCAGGGCTCGGCAATCCCGGCCGGCAATACGAAAACCACCGGCACAATGTCGGCTTCATGGCGGCGGACGCGATCGCGCGCCGCCATTCCTTTTCGCCCTGGTCGAAAAAGTTCAGCGCCCTCGTGGCGGAAGGGCTGCTCGGCGGCGAAAAGGTGCTGCTCATCAAGCCGCAGACCTTCATGAACCTTTCCGGCCAGGCGGTCGGCGAAGCCATGCGCTTTTACAAGCTCACCCCCGCCGACCTCGTCGTGCTCTATGACGAGTTGGACCTTGCCCCGGGAAAGCTGCGCGTCAAGCGCGGCGGCGGGCATGGCGGCCACAATGGCATCAAGTCGATCAACGCCCATTGCGGCCCCGACTACCGGCGCGTGCGCATCGGCATCGGCCATCCGGGCGACAAGGCACGCGTGAACGCCCATGTTCTGGGCGACTTTGCCAAGGCCGACCGGGACTGGCTGGAGCCGTTGCTCGATTCGGTGGCCGACAATTTCGGGATGCTCGCCGAAGGCGACGAATCGGGTTTCATGAACAAGGTGAGCCTCGCGGTAAAGGGTGAGCCCGACGAGAAGACGCCTGCCCCGGCGCCGAAGGGCAGGAGCCACATTCGTCAGGCGCGGCCGCGGAAACCCGCCGCGCCGGTACCGGAGACGGGACCGATGGCGGCGATGCTGAAAAAGCTCTTCGGCAACAAGGAATAGCCGGACGAGCGCACAGGCGGGGCTTGACCTTTCCAAGCGCCCTCGCCCATACCCTCCCGCAACCTTCGCCGAACCGGTTCCACCTGACAGGACAAAGCACCCATGGGTTTCAAATGCGGCATTGTCGGCCTGCCCAATGTCGGCAAGTCGACGCTCTTCAACGCACTCACAAAGACGGCCGCGGCCCAGGCGGCGAACTATCCCTTCTGCACCATCGAGCCGAACACCGGCGAGGTGGCCGTGCCCGACCCGCGGCTGAAAAGGATTGCCGAAATCGCCGCCTCGAAGGAGGTCGTGCCGACGCGCATCTCCTTTGTGGACATAGCCGGGCTGGTGCGCGGCGCATCCAAGGGCGAAGGGCTCGGCAATCAGTTCCTGGCCAATATCCGCGAGGTGGACGCGATCGTGCATGTCCTGCGCTGCTTCGAGGACGAGGACATCGCCCACGTGGAGGGGCGCATCGATCCGGTCGCCGACGCCGAGACGGTGGAGACGGAACTGATGCTGGCCGACCTCGAAAGCCTAGAGCGGCGCATCGTCGCCACCCGCAAGCGCGCCACGGGCAAGGAGAAGGAGGCGATCACCGTTCTGCCTGTCATGGAGCAGGCGCTCTCTCTTCTCCAGGACGGCAAGCCGGTCAGGCTCCTGCTTTCGGAGTTGGATGCGGAAAGCCTGCGCATCCTGCGCATGCTCAACCTCCTGACGTCCAAGCCCGTTCTTTATGTCTGCAACGTCGCCGAGGGCGATGCCGCGAACGGAAACGCCTACAGCGCCGCGGTCGAGGAGATGGCAGCGGCGCAGGGCGCCAAATCGGTGGTGATCTCGGCGGCCATAGAAGCGGAGGTGGCGCAGCTTCCCGAGGAGGAGGCAGCGGAATATCTGGAGGCCATGGGGCTCGCGGAGCCTGGTCTCAACCGCCTGATCCGCGCCGGCTATGCGCTTTTGGACCTGATCACCTTCTTCACCGCCGGGCCGAAGGAAGCCCGCGCCTGGACCGTCCAGAAGGGCTCGAAAGCGCCGCAGGCCGCCGGTGTCATCCATACCGATTTCGAGCGCGGTTTCATCCGTGCGCAGACCATCGCCTATGACGATTTCGTCGGCCTCGGCGGCGAGACGGCGGCGCGCGAAGCCGGCAAGGCGCGCGACGAGGGCAAGGAATACGTCGTTCAGGACGGCGACGTGGTGCTGTTCAAGTTCAACACCTGACGGGCGGTCGCCGGACTATCCACCGCTTCCACGCTCTGCGGCGGATTGCCGCCGCTTGCGGATTGGATTCGTGTCATCGGAAGGGTGTAATCCTCAGCTTGTCCGGTGTTCCCCTCCCAGGCACCGGATTCTCAAACCATTGCCGTGAGCCTCCGGTCCTTGGGCCGGTGGGTGGGCCTGTTTTAAAGGATCGTGTTCATGCTGAGAAAAAGAGTCCCGGACGTGACCTTCCGCACCCGCGTGCGCGACGAGAGCATCGAAGGACCGAATCCCTATCGCTGGGAGAACAAGACCACGGCTGACTATTTCAGCGGCAAGCGCGTGGTCCTGTTCTCGCTGCCGGGCGCCTTCACGCCCACCTGCTCCACCTACCAGCTGCCCGATTTCGAGGAGCTCCACGACGAATTCAAGGCGGAAGGCATCGACGAGATCTACTGCATTTCGGTCAACGACGCCTTCGTCATGAATGCGTGGGCCCGCCACCAGGGGATCGAGAAGATCAAGCTCATTCCCGACGGCTCCGGCGAGTTCACGCGCAAGATGGGCATGCTGGTGGCCAAGGACAATCTGGGCTTCGGCATGCGCTCCTGGCGCTATGCCGCCGTCGTTAACGACGGCGTGGTCGAACAGTGGTTCGAGGAGGAAGGCTTCGCCGACAATTGCGAGACCGACCCGTACGGCGTTTCCTCGCCGCAGAACATCCTGGAAAACCTCAGGGCGCGCGAATCCGCCGCCGCCTGATCCCACCTGCGGCGTCTGACCTCTACACCCCGGACAGAACCTGTCCGGGGTTTTTGTATGCGGCGGTTATCGGCGGGGCTGGCCTCGTCAGTCGCCCGCGAAGGAGACCAGCGTGCGCACCTCGACACCGGCGGCTTGCAGCAAGGCACGGCCGCCCAGATCCGGCAGGTCGATGACAAAGCAGGCCGAGACGATTTCCGCGCCCATCTGGCGCAGGAGCTTGACCGCCGCTTCGGCCGTGCCGCCCGTGGCCACCAGATCGTCGACCAGTATCACCTTCTCGCCGGGCTTGACGGCATCGCGGTGCATTTCCATTTCATCGAGCCCGTATTCGAGGCTGTAGGCCACGCGCACCGTCTCGTGCGGCAGCTTGCCTTTCTTGCGGATCGGGGCGAATCCGGAGGAGAGCTGGTGGGCAATCGCCCCGCCGAGGATAAAGCCACGTGCCTCTATGCCCGCGATCTTGTCGATCTTCGATCCCGCGTAGGGATGGACGAGTTCGTCCACCGCGCGGCGGAAGGCGCGTGCATCGCCCAGAAGCGTGGTGATATCGCGAAAGAGGATGCCGGGCTTCGGGTAGTCGGGAATCGTGCGGATCGCCGCGCGCAACGTCTCATCGAGCGACTGCTTCATCTTCCGGAGTCCTCCGCCCTGCTGCCTTGCCAATAAAAAGGGCGCCCATGCGGCGCCCTCAAATTTCACACGGAATGAGGTTTGATGCCGTCAGTGCACTTCCGCCCATACCTTACGCTTAGTCAGAAAGACAAGCCCGCCGAATAGGAGGAGGAAGACCATGACCGTGAATCCGGTCGCCTTGCGCGCTTCCATATGCGGCTCGGCCGCCCACATCATGAAGGCCGACACGTCGCGGGAATACTGGTCCAGCGTCTCAGGCGCACCATCGTCATAGGTCACCATTCCGTCAGCGATCGGCGGCGCCATGGCAAGCGAGATGCCGTTGATGAAATACGGGTTGTAGTACGTACCGGGCGGAACTTCGACGCCCTCCGGCGGCTCCTCGTATCCGGTCAGCAGTGCGTGAGTATAGTCCACTCCGCCCTCGGCATACTGGGTAAAGATATCGAAGAGGAAGGTCGGGAACCCGCGCTCCACCGCCCGCGCCTTGGCCAGCAGCGAGAAGTCGGGCGGCACGGCGCCGTTGTTCGAGGCAGCCGCCTGCTCGGGATTGGCGAAGGGCGGGGGGAAATGGTCGGACGGCTTGGCGGGCCGGGTGAACATGTCGCCCGCCTCGTTCGGGCCGTCCTCGACTTCGTATTCGGCGGCGATCGCCCGCACCTGCTCTTCCGTGTAGCCCAGGTCCTCCAGATTGCGGAAAGCGACGAGGTTCAGCGAATGGCAGGCGGAGCAGACCTCGCGATAGACCTTGAAGCCGCGCTGCAGCTGGCCCTTGTCGTAGGTCCCGAACGGCCCCGAGAAGCTCCAGTCAATGGGCTCCGGTTCCTCCAGTGGATACTCCGCAGCCGCCGCCGAGGAGGCCAGGGCAAAGCCGAGGCCGAGCGCCGCCAGGCCATGGAAAAACATCTTCATGTCCGAAATCCCTTTGCGCATCGCTCAACCTTCACTGGCCGCCTGGGCGCCAGCGGGCGCGCTGGTTCTGTTCTTCTCCAGAACCGCTTCGGTAATCGAGTTCGGCAGCCGGCGCGGCGTTTCGATCAAACCGAGAACCGGCATGACGAGCAGGAAGAAGGCGAAGTAGTACAGCGTGGAAATCTGCGCCAGCACGACATAGACGCCCTCCGCCGGCCGCGAGCCGAGCCAGCCAAGAAAGATGGTGTCGGCCACGAAAAGCCAGAAGAACAGCTGGTACCACGGCCGGTAGACCGCCGAACGCACCTTCGAGGTGTCGAGCCAGGGCACGACGAAGAGAACGGCAATGGCGCCGAACATGGCGAGCACACCGCCGAGCTTGGAGTCGATCGGCCCCATGTTGAAGGTGATCGCCCGCAGGATCGCGTAAAACGGCAGGAAGTACCATTCGGGCACGATATGCGCCGGCGTCTGAAGCGGGTTGGCCTCGATATAATTATCGGGATGGCCGAGATAGTTGGGAATGTAGAAGACGAAGTAGAGGAAGACGAGCAGGAACACGATCATGGCGAAACCATCCTTGATGGTCGCATACGGCGTGAAGTTGACCGTGTCCGTCTTCTGCTTCACCTCGATTCCGGTGGGGTTCGTCTGGCCCGTGACGTGCAGCGCCCACACGTGCAGAACCACCACGCCCGCGATCATGAAGGGCAGCAGGTAATGCAGCGAGTAGAAGCGGTTGAGCGTCGGGTTGTCGACCGCGAAGCCGCCCAGCAGAAGCTGCTGGATCCAGTCGCCCACGAGCGGAATGGCCGTGAAGAAACCGGTGATCACGGTGGCGCCCCAGAAGCTCATCTGCCCCCAGGGCAGCACATAGCCCATGAAGGCCGTCGCCATCATCAGCAGATAGATGATGCAGCCGAGGATCCACAGGAGCTCGCGCGGCGCCTTGTAGGAGCCGTAGTAGAGCCCCCGGAAGATGTGCACGTAGACGGCGATGAAGAAGAAGGATGCGCCATTGGCGTGCAGGTAGCGCAATAGCCACCCGGAATTGACGTCGCGCATGATCTTCTCGACCGATGCGAACGCGACCTCCGTGTTGGCGGCGTAGTGCATGGCCAGCACGACGCCGGTCAGGATCTGCGCGACCAGCATCAGCGAAAGGATGCCGCCGAAGGTGTAGGCATAGTTCAGATTGCGCGGCACCGGATAGGCGACGAAGGAATCGTAGACGAGACGCGGCAGGGGCAGACGCGCGTCGATCCAGCGCCCGATGCCGGTCTTGGGTGTATAGGTCGAGTGTCCACCGCTCATGGAAAATGCGCTCCCTTGCCTACCCGATCTGGATGACCGAGTCGGAGATGAATTCAAAGGTCGGAATGGCCATGTTCTCGGGAGCGGGCCCGTGGCGGATGCGGCCCGCCGTATCGTAGTGCGAGCCGTGGCAGGGGCAGAACCAGCCCCCGAAATCACCCTGCTGGCCGAGCGGTACGCAGCCCAGATGGGTGCAGATGCCGATCATGACGAGCCAGTTTTCCATCCCCTCGCCCGCCGAGCGGTCGACATCGGTCGCCGCCGCATCCGCGGGCAGGTTGGCGTTGCGCGCGACCGGGTCCTTGAGCTCGTCGAGCGGCACTTCGCGCGCCGCTTCGATCTCCGCCTCCGTGCGGTTGCGGATGAAGACGGGCTGCCCGCGCCACTTCACCGTCAGCGACATGCCGGGCTCGACGGCCGAGACGTCCACCTGAATGGAAGCCAGGGCACGCGTGGAGGCATCGGGACGCATCTGGTCGATGAAGGGCCACAGGGCACCGGCGGCGCCAACGGCAGCGGCCGTTCCGGTGGCCACGTAGAGGAAGTCGCGGCGGTTGTGTTCCGGGATATGGGTCGAATCGATATCGCTCACGGGACTGCGGTCCTTTTCACCTCATGCCTGCCGAAGGAAATGCGTTTGTCGACAATCGCGCCCGTCCTTCGATTCCCCACGACGGACCGGCCGTTCCCCCGGCAATTGGCGATGGTTTCTATGCGCGACCGCCAGACTTGTCCAGACACCCGCCGCCCGACAGGGCAGATTGTCGCGGGGAAAACGCCCTCGGCGCATGTGAGGGGGTGCAAGACGTTCCCCTGCCCTGACCGGCGCATCCCCGCGGATTGCCAGCCCCTATCGCGCGCCGAGCCGCACCAGGACGGCGCGCGGAATGGCAAGCTGGCGCACCACGTCGTCATGGCGCTTCAGCCCGCACAGCTCGCGCTGGATGAAATAGGCGTAGACGGCATCGGCCGCCGCACGCAGCAGAGCGGCCCGTTCGGATCCCTCGCCCGGGTGCGCAGCGAGCCGTGCCAGGGCCGCCTCGGCCTCCCGACCGGCCCGGCCGAGCGAGGCGGCCATTTCGCCGGCAAGCTCATGGTCGAGCGTATCGACCCCGGTCTGCGGTCTGTTGGCTTTCGTGGAAGGTGCGCGCAGCATGTCCGATTCCCGATTCTCGCCACCGGTTTGTCTCGACAGGACGTGGAGACGGCACCTATTGTGGTCATCATCGAACGATGCTTCAACCGATGGCCTGAGGGCCGGCGCAAAGACCTTGGCCGCGGCACGGTCCTGACAGGAATACGGCAATGACTTTCCTGGAACTCTCCGCCTTCACGCTCGTCGCCACTCTTCTGGTGATCTCGCCCGGCCCGAACGGCATTCTGATCGCCAAGACCGTTCCCACCTCGGGCAAGGCGGCGGGCTTTGCCAACATCGCCGGTTTTTTCGCCGCCTTCTACCTGCACGGGGCGCTGTCGATCCTGGGCATCTCCATCATCCTGGTCCAGTCGGCGCAGGCCTTCTTCATCGTGAAATTGCTGGGTGCCGCCTATCTGTGCTTCATCGGCCTGAAGGCGCTCTGGGAGGCCTGGAAAGGCGTCGTGGCACCCCGGCAGGTGACGCCGGCAAAGCGGCAGCGGACCCTCATGCGGGCGGCGGTCGAAGGATTCCTCACCAACGCGCTGAACCCGAAAGTGTCGATGTTCTACCTGGCGGCCTTCCCGCAGTTCATTCCGCCCACCGCGCAGGGCGTGCAATGGGCCTTCCTGCTGGTCGCAATCCACTCGCTGGTCAACATCGTCTGGTTCTCGGGCCTTGTCGTGCTCCTGTCTTCGCTCAAGGGGCTCGGCAGCCGCGCCTGGGTGCAGCGCGCGCTCAAGGCCGTAAAGGGAACGGTCTTCGTCGCCTTCGGCCTGAAGCTCGCCACCCTGCGGCCATGAGATCACGCCGCGTTGCGGCGCTCCAGACGCTCGCGCATGCCCTGCGGATCCTGGAAAATGAGGTCGATCAGCGTCTTGCGGCAAGCTACGGCCACTTGACCACAGGCGGCATGCTGGAGAGGATGGAATCGACGTTGCCGCCGGTCTTCAGCCCGAAGATCGTGCCGCGGTCGTAAAGCAGGTTGAATTCAACGTAGCGGCCACGGCGCACGAGCTGCTCCTCGCGGTCGGCTTCGGTCCAGTTGGTGTTGAAGTTCTTGCGCACCAGGTGCTCGTAGACGACCAGGAAGGCGCGGCCCACGTCCTGCGTGAAGGCGAAGTCGGCCTCGAAGCCGCCCTTTTCGTCCGGGGTCTTCAGCCAGTCGTAGAAGATGCCGCCGATGCCGCGCGGCTCGTTCCTGTGCGGCAGGAAGAAATATTCGTCGCACCAGCCCTTCATGCGGTCGTAGTCCGCGACCTGCTTGTGGCGGTCGCAGACATACCGCATCGCCCGGTGGAAGGCGACCGTGTCGGGGTCCTCCTGGGTGCGCCTGCGGTCGAGCACCGGCGTCAGGTCGGCGCCGCCGCCGAACCACTGCCGCGTGGTCACCACCATGCGGGTGTTCATGTGCACGGCCGGCACGTTCGGGTTCTGCGGGTGCGCGATCAACGAGATGCCGGACGCCCAGAAGCGCGGATCCTCCTCCGCACCCGGTATCTGCTGGCGGAACTCCGGCGAGAACTCGCCGAACACCGTCGAGGTGTGCACGCCGGCCTTCTCGAAGACGCGGCCGTTCAGCATCGACATGAGGCCGCCGCCGCCCGCCCCTTCCTCGCGCTGCCAGGGCGTGCGCTCGAAAGGGCCGGGCGCACGGGTCGAGAGCGGCCCCGACAGTTCGTCCTCGAGCTTCTCGAAGGCGGTGCAGATCCGATCGCGCAGGCTTTCGAACCAGGCCTTCGCCCGTTGTTTCTTCTCCTCCAGACCGTCGGGCAGTCCGGCCGGTATGTCTGGTCTTTCCATGAGGCCCCTTTCGAGCGCGAAGCCGCCTCGTCGTGGCAGACAAAGGACTCGCAATTGTCACTTTCGATCCCTAATCTTAACGGGCAACGGGTCAAGGAGTTCTTTCGTGCGCGTGCCCGCCAAGCCCCCGCTCGAGGGCCTCAAACGTGCCCTCGACAAGAAGCGCGCCAACGACCATCGCCTGCCGCGCGACGGTTTCCTGCGCGAAACCTTCTCGCTGCCGCGCGATGAAGCCCGCGCCAAGGCGCGCGAATGGCTGGAACGCTGGCCCAAGCAGGCTTACTGGACCGAGGTGGAAAGCTGGTGCGAGCGCCCGGGCGGCGTGATCGAGTTCACCATGCGCCGCCTGCCGAGCGCCGACTGAAGCGCCGCCTTTCGATTCTCCGCATCCCGGCTTGACCTCAACTTAAGTCGAGGTCGTACCCCGGCCTCCTTCCACATTCCGTGAAGGAGAAAACCGTGCAGCCGTACAGCCTAAGAAAACGAAGCAGCCTACCCCGTCTGCCGCAACGCTTCGCCGCAGACCATCGCGGCGGCGAGCGCGACATTGAGGCTGCGTGCCTCCTCCCGCATGGGAATGACCAGGCGGCAATTGGCCGCCCGGTGCACCTCCTCGGGCACGCCGGCGGACTCGCGCCCGAAGAGCAGCACGTCGCCGTCGCGGTAGCACAAGGCCGTATAGGGGACGGCGGCCGTCGTGGTGAAGAGGAGAAGCCGGCGCCCTTCCGCCTGCCGCCACGCCTCGAACGCTTCCCAGGACGCATGGCGCGTGAGCGCCGCGCGTTCGAGATAGTCCATCCCCGCGCGCTTCAGGGCGCGGTCGGAAAGTTCGAAGCCCGCCGGCTCGATCAGGTCCACCGCCACCCCCAGACAGGCCGCAAGGCGAAGGATGGCACCGGTGTTGCCCGGAATGTCGGGTTGGAAAAGTGCGATGCGAATGCCGTATTTCATGCCTTGCTCGACTGTAGCCCCGGAGACACAGCTGCCCGAAAGGGTGAAAGCATACTGACAAAGGCGCTGGCCAGCCTCGGCATTCTTGGATATAAGGCTGCCACGCTTAACGTAAACCGCCGGAGGCAGACATGGATAATCGGATGGTCGCATCCCTGGTCTGCGCGCGCCCCTGGATCGGGGCCGGGCTCAAGGCCTGACGGCGGTTCTCGCTCCAACGCATATTCTTCCCCAGTAGACCACGCGCGAGCCGATCCGCCGGAACCCATTCCGGAATCATTCCAGGATTCGCTCCATGTCTGCGAAATTTCCCGAAAGGCGCAACGCGCCTGCGACACGAGTCGCTCCCACCACCACGGCCCTGCCGCCGAGCGAAGCACACCAGGCTCCCGCCAAGACCCTGTCAGGAGCCTTCGCCACTGTTCTTGGCGCAAAGCCGCAAATGCCGCATGCCGGGTCGCCGATGCCGCAGGAGAAAGGCTCCGGTTCGAAAGCCTTTGCGGTCAAGGCGAGCGCGCCACCGATCAGAAGCGGAAAGCCCGGAATGCCGACCGTGCTGCCGCGCAAAGGGCACCGCTGAGGGCCCGAGCCTGTCGAGGATGAACGATGTTTAGCTGGTTCGAAAAGCGCCTGCCCGCCTTCCCCGCCGAGGAGATGACCGAGCCGCCGAAGACGCTCGTCGCCTTCTGCCTGCACTTCACCAGAGGCGCCTGGCCCTATCTGGCGGTCTCGATGGTCCTGATGGCGCTGATCGCCATCATCGAGGTGTGGATGTTCTCCTTCCTCGGCAACATCGTCGACTGGCTGGCCGAGCGGAACCGGGCGACCTTTCTCGAGACGGAGGGTTGGAAGCTTGCCGGCATGGCATTCGTCGTGCTGGTGATCCTGCCGATCGCGGTGGTGTTGCACTCGCTTGTGAACCACCAGGTGCTGATGGGCAATTATCCCATGCGCATCCGCTGGCAGGTGCACCGCTACCTGCTCAGGCAGTCCATGTCCTTCTACCAGGAGGAATTCGCCGGCCGCATCGCCACCAAGCTGATGCAGACGGCTCTCGCCGTGCGCGAATGCGTCATCAAGCTCATCGACGTTCTGAACTATGTC
The DNA here is from genome assembly GCF_042660605.1 of Nitratireductor sp. GCM10026969. Classification (NCBI taxonomy): domain Bacteria; kingdom Pseudomonadati; phylum Pseudomonadota; class Alphaproteobacteria; order Hyphomicrobiales; family Phyllobacteriaceae; genus Nitratireductor; species Nitratireductor sp. GCM10026969. Next base: position 7,185 of record NZ_JBHSUM010000062.1, on the reverse strand, counting down.
GTCGTCTACTTCACCGGCATGCTGGTCATCGTCGCCTCCGCCGATCTGCGGCTCGCCGCGCCGTTGGCGGGATGGCTCGTCGGCTACGTCCTCCTTCTGCGCTACTTCATCCCGCGGCTCGGTCGGGTGGCCGAGGAGCAGGCCGATGCGCGCTCGGTCATGACCGGCCGCGTGGTCGACAGCTACACAAACATCCAGACCGTTAAGCTGTTCTCCCATGCTCGCCGCGAGGCAGGCTTTGCGCGCGAGGGGATGTCGGAGTTCCTGAAGACGGTCTATCGCCAGATGCGGCTGGTGACCGGCCTCTACGGCACGCTCTATCTTTTGAATTCGCTGTGCCTGTTCGCCGTCGCCGCCCTTTCGATCGGGCTGTGGCTGGGCGAAGCGGTCTCGATCGGCGCTGTCGCGGTGGTGATCGGCCTGGTCCTGCGGCTTTGGGGCATGTCGCAGTGGATCATGTGGGAACTGACCGTGCTGTTCGAGAACATCGGCACGGTCCAGGACGGCATTTCCTCGATCTCCCTGCCGCGCCTCGTCGAGGACAAGCCCGGCGCGAAGGAACTGCGTGTGTCGAAGGGCGAGATCGTCTTCGACCGCATCCGCTTTCACTACGGCAAAACGGGCGGCGTGATCGAAGATCTGTCGCTGGCGATCCGTCCCGGCGAGAAGGTGGGCGTCGTCGGGCGCTCGGGCGCGGGAAAATCGACCTTGGTCAACCTGCTCCTGCGCTTCTACGACCTCGAAGGTGGGCGCATCCTGATCGACGGAAACGACATCGCCGAAGTGAAGCAAGATTCCTTGCGCGCCAACATCGGCATGGTCACGCAGGACACATCGCTGCTCCACCGCTCCGTGCGTGACAACATCCTTTACGGCCGGCCGGACGCGGACGAGGCCATGGTGGTCGAGGCAGCAAAACGCGCCGAGGCACTGGACTTCATCGGGGGCCTGTCCGACATAAAGGGACGGACAGGACTGGATGCCCATGTCGGCGAGCGTGGCGTGAAACTATCCGGCGGCCAGCGCCAGCGCATCGCCATCGCGCGCGTAATGCTCAAGGATGCGCCGATTCTGATCCTGGATGAGGCGACTTCGGCGCTCGATTCGGAGGCCGAGGCGGCGATCCAGGAGAATCTCGCCTCCCTGATGCAGGGCAAGACGGTGATTGCCATCGCACATCGGCTTTCCACCATCGCCGCCATGGACCGGCTCGTGGTGATGGACGAAGGGCGCATCGTCGAAGAGGGCAACCACGACGCATTGCTGGCCAGGGGCGGGATCTACGCCCAGCTCTGGCAACGCCAGTCGGGCGGTTTTCTCGACTTCGAAGAAGCAGAGGCAGCGGAGTGAAGGACGGCGAGGAAGAAAAGGGCGGGCTGAACGAGCGCCTGTGGCGAAGCGCCGAGGGGGTGATCGACCCCTTCGGCGACACCGAGCGCGAGGTCCTGCCTACCGAGGCGCACCACTTCATCCTCTTCTTCGCCGCCCAGGCCAAATGGCCGTTCGTCCTGCTTCTGGCCGCCGGCGGTCTGATGGGCGCGGTCGACGCCGGGCTTTACTGGGCGCTCGGCTGGCTGATCGACCTGCTCGACACCTCGAGGCCCGAAACCTTCCTGGCCGAGCACTGGCCGGCCCTCCTGGCCCTCGGCCTCCTCGTGCTGTTCGGGCGCGCGGCGATCATGATCGTCAACACCGTTCTGGAAGAGCAGGTGATTGCGCCCTCCTTCTACCAGCGGGTGCGCTGGCAGTCCTTCCGGCGGGTGATGGACCAGCCCTACGAGTTCTACCAGAACGACTTCGCCGGCCGTATCGCCACCAAGATCATGCAGGGCGGCGAGGCGACGGGCGACTTCATCACCTCCGCGCTCCAGACCCTGTGGAGTTTCCTCACCTTCCTGCTGCTCGCCGCCACCATTCTCACCCGGCTCGACCCGCTGCTCGGCATCGTCCTGGCGCTGTGGTTCGCGGCGTTCCTGGTCACCGCGCGCTATCTCCTGCCGCCACTGCGCGAGGCCGGGCGCAGGCGCGCCGACGAGCGCTCGCTTCTCAACGGCCGCATGGTCGACGCCTTCACCAACATCATGGCGGTGAAGCTCTACGACAGCGGCCGGCGCGAGCACGGCTATGTGCGCGAGGGCATGGCGCGCTTCCTGGCGGCCGTGCGCACCCTGACGCGCGCCATCACCCGCGTGCGCGCCGCCGTCGCCATCCTCAACGGCCTCATGATGACGGCGGTGGGTACGCTGGCGGTCATGAGCTGGATGAACGGCGCCACGACGACGGGCGCGATCGCCACCGCCATGGGGCTCGTCTTCCGGCTCAACCAGATGTCGGCCTACATGATGTTCAACGTCAACGGCCTCATCCGCGCCTATGCCACCGTGCAGGACGCCACCGGGGTGATCTCGCGCCGCCCGGCAATCCGCGATGCGGCGAATGCACAGACGCTCCCTGAGGCCAAGGGCGACATCCGTTTCGAGGACGTGACCTTCAACTACGGCAAGAAAGACGGGGTCATCGAGAACCTCGACCTGCACATCCGCCCCGGCGAGCGGGTGGCGCTCGTCGGCCCTTCCGGCGCCGGCAAGACCACCATCGTCAACCTGATGCTGCGCCTTTTCGACATCGAGGGCGGGCGCATCCTCCTCGACGGGCACGACATCCGGGAATTGAGCCAGGCCTCGCTGCGCGCCCAGTTCGGCGTCGTCACCCAGGAGCCGATGCTCATGCATCGCTCCATCCGCGACAACATCGCCTATGGCCGGCCCGGCGCAAGCGAGGCCGATATTGTCGCCGCGGCAAGGCGCGCCTCCGCGCACGACTTCATCGTCGGCGTGACGGACCCGCGCGGCCGCACCGGCTACGACGCGCATGTCGGCGAGCGCGGCGTGAAGCTCTCCGGCGGCCAGCGCCAACGCATCGCCATCGCCCGCATGATGCTGAAAAACGCCCCGATCCTCGTCCTCGACGAGGCGACATCGGCGCTCGATTCGGAGATCGAATCCGTCATCCAGGAGAACCTGGCCGGGCTGATGGCGGGAAAGACCGTCATCGCCGTCGCCCACCGCCTCTCCACCATCGCCGCGCTCGACCGGCTGATCGTGCTCGACAAGGGCCGCATCGTCGAGGAAGGCACGCACGAAGAACTGATCGCCCGCGGCGGCCTCTATGCTCAATTGTGGAAACGTCAGTCGGGCGGCTTCCTCGGCGAACGGCTGGCGGCGGAATAGGCGCGCCGACGGCTGTCTGCACCAGCAATTGGTTGGTTTTGCCAAAACGGCGGCCGGAGCCGAAAGGGGAACGATTTCAGTCTACTCGTCGCAAAGAGCGGCCACCGCCGCAGCCGGATTTGAAAGGTGGCCGAAAAAAGCCTTGTCTCAATTCGGTCCGAAACCATCTATCGTGCTATACTGTCAGATCCCGCCAACCGCGAAAAAAGGAGGATCGGATGATGAAGGAATTCCATTGCGGATCGCTTGTCCCCGGTTGCGAGTGGCACACGAGGCACGAGGAGGAGGCCGAGGTCATTCGCCGCGCCGTTGAGCATATGCGCGAGGTCCACGGCGAGACCATCATCCGCGAAAGCATGCTCGAGGCCATTCGCTCGCGCATCACCGAGGCCCGCAACGCTGCATAGGGACAGCCTTTCACGACAGGGAAAGCGGTTGGCGCAAGCCTACCGCTTTTCGCCCCGGGCTTCCGACAGGAGGTCTTCCCGACTCATCGCAAAACCCGATTCCAGCCACCGTTCCTCAAGCGCAGCCAGGGTCTTGCCCAGTTCCGCACCGGGCTTGAAGCCCAGGGGCAGGAGATCCTTTCCGCCAAGCGGGAAGACAGGCCGCTGCCAACGTTCCAAGGTGTCGAGCAGGCGGCGATAGCCGGCTGCCTCCATGAGCGCGCCGTCATCCGCTTGCGCGCGGGCGCGGGCACCCGCAAGCGCAAGGCGCAGGCGCTTGTCGACCCCCTTTTCCCCGGCGCGGTAAAGCAGCTTGGCGAATGCGCTCTCACCGAGTGATGGATCGGGCACGGGTGCCTCGGCCCAGCCAACGAGCGCGGCTGCCTCAGCCTTCGACATGCGCAGACGGACCGCCAGCGCCTTCACCCGTTCCGCATCGGGCGGGATGATGGCCGCAAGGCGCAGGAGCGGGTCGGGCGCCCAGCCGAACGCCCGCTCGGTATCGACCAGCCCGTGAATCGCGTCGATCCCCCACCGCTCGCTCTCCGGCAGAACGGCGGTGAGCGTGCCTGTCTGGCGCATCCAAAGGAGCGCGCGCGAGGGATCGGCAGCGGCCAAAAGCTTCTTCAACTCGCTCCAGACGCGCTCGGCGGACAGCCGGGCGAGACCGTCTTTAAGCCGCGTGCACGCCTTCAGGCCGTCCGCATCCGGCCGGCCCGAGCCGTACCAGGCGAAAAAACGGAAGAAACGCAGGATGCGCAGATAGTCCTCGCGTATGCGTGTCTCCGCGTCGCCGATGAAGCGCAAGGTGCGCGTCTCGAGATCGGAGAGCCCGCCGACGAGATCCACCACGCGCCCGTCCGCCTCGGCGTAAAGGGCATTGATCGTGAAGTCCCGCCGCTCGGCATCGTCCTTCCAGTCTCGACCGAAGACGACGCGCGCATACCGGCCGTCGGTCTCCACGTCGGCGCGCAGCGTCGTCACCTCGTAGGGCAGGCCCTTGGCGACCACCGTCACCGTGCCGTGCTCGAAGCCTGTGGGAACGACCTTGAACCCGGCCGCCTCCGCCCGCCGCGTGGTCTCCTCGGGCGTGGTGGTGGTGGCGATGTCGACATCCGTCACCGGCTGTCCGAGAAGTGCGTTGCGCACCGCGCCGCCGGCGATCCGCGCCTCCTCGTCGCCTTCGTTGAGGACGGCAAGCAGCGCCTGGAGGCCGGGCCTGTGCAGCCACTCGGCCTTGTTATCGATGGTGGCAAGCGTCATCGCGCGTAGAGCCTCTCATAGAGCATGTGCAAAATACCCGCCGTGACTCCCCATATGAAGCGCTCTCCGTAAGGCATTGTATAATAAAATCGTTCCCGCTCCTGCCAGATGCGGCTTTCGCGCCGGTGATTGGCCGGATCCATCAGGAAGGACAACGGCACCTCGAAGGCAACCTCCACCTCGTGCGGGTTGAGCGTCAATGTGAAACCGGGTTCGACGATCGAAAGCACGGGGCGGATGCGATAGCCGCTGCCGGTGACGTAATCGGGCATGCGGCCGACGATCTCGACCCGCGACGGTGCGAGCCCGATCTCCTCCTCCGCCTCGCGCAGGGCGGCATGTTCGGGCGAGCCGTCTTCGTCGTCGATGCGCCCGCCGGGAAAGGCGATCTGGCCCGAGTGCCGGCGCAGGGTCGTGGTGCGCTGGGTGAGGATGACGGTCGCCTCCTCGCCGTGATCGACCACCGGCACGAGCACGGCCGCATCGTCGAGACCGTCGCGGACGATGAGGTGCCTGATATCCGGGTTCAGCCGATGGTCGCCATAGGCATCCGGATCGTGAGCCGGGTCCTGCGCGGCGGCGCGGCGGCGGAACGCCTCCGCTGAAAAGCGATTCTGCGTGGCGGCCCGTATCGTCATCCCACAAGCGCCTTCAGCCGTTCGGCGGGCATGACGGGAAACACCGCGCCGCCGGAGCGGACGGCGAACATCGCGCGGCCGTCGATCTCCACCTCTTCGCCCAGTTCCACGAGTTCGTACATGACCGGACGCGCCACCAGCGCCTCGAGCCGGCCGCGTACCAGGAGATAGGGCTTCACGCCGCCGGTCCCCTCCTCCTCGACGAAGCGGATCGGATGATCAGGGCCGGCCTCCACCACGTCGCCCACATTGGTGCGGAAGGTGAGGTGCTGATTCTCCCCGGCGCCGGAGACCGCCATCTCCACAGCAAGGAAGGGCGCATCCTCCACGCGGATGCCGACCTTTTCCACCGGCGTGACGAGATAGGTCCTGCCGTCCGCATCCTTGCGCAGAACGGAGGAAAAGAGCTGCACCAGGGGCATGCGCCCGATCGGCGTGCCGAGATAGAACCACGTCCCATCGGCACGGATCTCCATGTCGAGATCGCCGCAGAAGGGCGGATTCCAGCGCTCCACCGGCGGCGCACCTTTATCCGCGCGGGCCGCGCGGGCAATCAGCGCCGAGAGCGCCGCCGCGTCACCGGCCTCGGCGAAGGTGCCCTCCCCGGCGGCATTGTCCTGGTTTCGAGCAGTCATGGTCACGAAATAGTCACTGTTGTTCGGCTTGTCAGCCATGGGAACTCAATTAAGCTCGTCGGGCTGGCACGCTGCGCATCCTGTTCCATGTATCGCAGACGAAGGCCAGATCGGCAAAGCGAGGACGAGCCGCATGAGCATCATCGCCAGGGAAAGCCAGGCCGGCACAGCCGGCGAAAAGGAAATGGTGGCGCAGGCCGAAACCGCGCTTGCCGATATCGCCCGCGTGCGCGAAGGGGTCGGACGGGTGATCTACGGCCAGGAGGCCGTGGTGGAGCGCGCCCTGGTGGCCATCATGGCCGGCGGGCACGCACTTCTGGTCGGTGTGCCCGGACTTGCCAAGACCAAGTTGGTGGAAACCCTCGGCGTGGTGCTCGGGCTCGATGCGCGGCGCATCCAGTTCACGCCCGACCTGATGCCTTCCGACATATTGGGCTCGGAGGTCATGGAGCAGGACGACACGGGCCGCCGCTCCTTCCGCTTCCTGCCCGGGCCGATCTTCGCCCAGCTTCTGATGGCCGATGAGATCAACCGCGCGAGCCCCCGCACCCAGTCCGCGCTCCTGCAGTCGATGCAGGAATACCACGTGACGGTGGCCGGTGAACGCCACGACCTGCCCTCGCCCTTCCATGTGCTGGCCACGCAGAACCCGCTCGAGCAGGAGGGCACCTATCCGCTTCCCGAAGCGCAGCTCGACCGTTTCCTGATGCAGATCGACATCCTCTATCCGGAACTCGATGCCGAAAGGCGTATCCTCCTCGAGACGACCGGCCTCGAGGAGGCGCGGCCGATGAATGTGCTCGCCCCGGCGCGGTTGAAGGAGATCCAGGCGCTGATCCGCCGCATGCCGGTGCCCGAAAGCGTGGTGGAGGCGATCCTGGCGCTGGTGCGTTCGGCGCGGCCCGGTCTCGGCCACCCCGAAACGGACCGGCATGTGGCCTGGGGACCCGGCCCGCGGGCGAGCCAGGCGCTG
>NZ_JBHSUM010000061.1:0-23419 GCF_042660605.1 Nitratireductor sp. GCM10026969 | reverse complement strand
GACGGCGACCGATACCGGCGGGTCGATCCGCCAGCCCGCCGCCTTCACGGCCACCGTGGGCATCAAGCCGACCTATGGGCGCTGCTCGCGCTGGGGCACGGTCGCCTTCGCCTCCTCGCTCGACCAGGCCGGCCCGATCGCGCGGGACGTGCGCGATGCCGCCATTCTCCTGAAATCCATGGCCTCAGTCGACGCCAAGGACACGACCTCCGTCGACCGGCCGGTGCCGGACTATGAGGCGGCGGTCGGACAGTCGGTGAAGGGACTGAAGATCGGCATCCCGAAGGAATACCGCGTCGACGGCATGCCCGCCGAGATCGAGGCGCTGTGGCAGAAGGGCGTCGAGTGGATGCGCGAGGCGGGCGCGGAGATCGTCGACATCTCCCTGCCGCACACCAAATACGCGCTGCCCGCCTATTACATCGTCGCGCCGGCTGAGGCCTCGTCCAACCTCGCCCGCTATGACGGCGTGCGCTACGGCCTGCGCGTGCCGGGCGGCGACGTTACCGAGATGTATGAGAAGACTCGCGCAGCCGGCTTCGGCCGCGAGGTGAAGCGGCGCGTCATGATCGGCACTTATGTGCTGTCGGCCGGCTATTACGACGCCTACTATCTCAAGGCCCAGAAGGTGCGCACGCTGATCAAGCGCGACTTCGAGACCGTCTTCGACCAGGGCGTGGACGCCATTCTCACCCCGGCGACCCCCTCCGCCGCCTTTGGCATTGCCGACCAGGACATGGCCGCCGATCCGGTGAAGATGTACTTGAACGACATCTTCACCGTGACGGTGAACATGGCCGGCCTGCCGGGGATCGCCGTTCCGGCCGGGCTGGACGCAAAGGGCCTGCCCCTCGGCCTGCAGCTCATCGGCCGGCCATTCGACGAGGAGACGCTCTTCCGCACCGGCCATGTGATCGAGAAGGCCGCCGGGCGCTTCTCGCCGCAGCGCTGGTGGTGAGGTGATGCGCCACGGCGCCGGCTGAGGCAGGGGGGAGGCGCTTCTTGTTCCATCTCGCCTCGGCGGTCTTCTGGGCGCTGCTTCAGCCCGTCAATCTGGTGGGGCTCTTGTTTGCGGCTACGCTTGCCGCTTCGCTGCTCCATTGGCGGCGGGTCGCGCTCGCCGCCGGGTTCCTCGGCCTGCTCGTACTCGGCCTCGCAGGCTGGACGACCCTCGGTGCGATGCTCCTGCATCCCTTGGAGGAACGTTTTCACAGGCCCGCGCAAGCGCCGGCGGATGTCGACGGCATCCTCATTCTTGGCGGCGGCTTCGAAGGTGCGATCAACCTGGAACGCGGCGGTTATGAACTGAACGCGAGCGGCGACCGGCTGATCGAGGCGGCGATTCTGGCGCGCCGGTATCCCGAGGCGCGGCTGGTCGTTTCCGGCGGGTCCGGTTCGGTCTTTTTGGAAGGCGAGGGCGATGCCGATACCGCGCCGCGTCTCTTGACCGCGTTGGGAGTGGCACGGGAGCGCATCGAGCTCGAGAACCAGTCGCGGGATACATACGAGAACGCGGCCTTTTCCAGAAAACACATCGACCCCCACCCGGGCGAGACCTGGCTTCTGGTCACCTCGGCCTACCACATGCCGCGCGCGGTCGCCGTTTTTCGGAACGCGGGATTTCCCGTCGTGCCGTGGCCGGTCGACTACAAGACCGCCGGCAATGAACGTGTCGGCCTTGCCGCCGACAACGTGCTCGACTCGTTGCGCAACACGACCGTGGCACTGCGCGAATGGCTGGGGCTTTTCGCCTATTGGCTCGTGGGACGGACGGACACCCTGCTGCCGGCCCCCGCGCAGAGGCCGGCCTGACGCAGGGGCGGGGTGTTTCACGCGCCCGAATTTCGCCTTCTTTGTTGAAAATTTACCAACATCCCGTTCGGTGCAAGCTATTGAATCCCCTGGAAGGATCCTTATATGCCGGCGGCGTTCGGCGGTACGTCGCCCTTCTTCGGCCGTTTTTTCTGTTGCTTCGCCGATAGCGTGGGAGTATGCCCCGCTTAAGCGACCGGTCAGGGGAAGAGGGGACCGTCGCGTGAACAAACGAAATGACGGGAATTCAATGGACGATAGCGTTCAGAAATCCTGCTGGGGCGTCACCGCCAAGGCAGCGATTGGCCTCGCCGGCATCATCCTGCTGGCCTGGCTCTTTGCCGGAAGCGAATCGCTGGCCGTGATCGCGGCCAGCTAAGCAGAAAAAGATTCAGTCCACTTCCATGAACCGGGGCGCGGCCGCAGAAGCCGCGCCCCGGTTCGTTCGGTTGCCTTGTCATGTCGCTTCCTGACACGCATATGCTGCCGATACGGCGCATGGATGCGGCCTCTACAGCGCAATGCGTCCTTTGGGACGCACAAGGAACGCTGTAAGCTGAAACCGCGCATCCCGCTTTCCGAAAACCTTCGGGGGTTCGGAGCGATACGCCGGCTGGCTGGAGTTGAATGATGTTCCTTTCCGTCTTCGATCTCTTCAAGATCGGCATCGGCCCGTCGAGTTCCCATACCATGGGACCGATGGTGGCGGCGGAGCGTTTCCTGGACGAGCTCGCCGAAGGCGAATGGCCGCGCCCCGCCGGCGCGACGGTGTCGCGGCTGGCGGCCAGCCTGCACGGATCGCTGGCTTTCACGGGCGTCGGCCATGCCACCGACCGGGCAGTGATCCTGGGCCTGAACGGTCTCACCCCGACAACGATCGATCCCGATACGGCGGACGGGATCCTCGAACGCATCCGGCGGACGCGGCGGCTCGATCCACCGGGCCATCCCGGCTACGATTTCGATCCCGAGACGGACCTCGTCTTCGACAGGAAGGCGCCGCTTCCGGGCCATGCCAACGGGCTGGCGTTTTCCGCCTTCGATGCCGATAGCCGCCTCCTGCTGCGCCGGGTCTATTATTCGGTCGGCGGCGGCTTCGTGGTTTCGGAAGAAGAGCTCCAGGCGCTCCAGGCACGCGGCAAACAGGCCGCCGAGCACGACGTGCCCTATCCATTCGCCAACGCCCGCGAGATGCTGGCCATGGCCGCCGAAAGCGGGCTTTCCATCGCCGAGATGAAGCGGGCGAACGAAGAGTCCCGCATCAGCGCGGCCGAGCTCGATTCCGGGCTCGACCGCATCTGGGAGGCGATGCACGGCTGTGTCGAGCGCGGCCTGTCCCAGGAGGGCGTCATGCCCGGCGGGCTGAACGTTCGCCGCCGCGCCCGCCGGCTTCATGAAACGCTTCAGGAGGAGTGGCGGCAGAATCGGCCGAACCCGCTTTCGGCCAATGACTGGCTTTCCGTCTACGCCATGGCCGTCAACGAGGAGAACGCGGCCGGCGGGCGCGTCGTCACCGCCCCAACCAACGGCGCGGCCGGTGTCGTGCCGGCGGTGCTGCGCTACTGGCTACGTTTCCACGTCGACGCCGACCAGAAGGGCATCCGCGACTTCCTGCTGACAGCGGCCGCCGTCGGCGGCATCGTTAAGCACAACGCATCCATCTCCGGCGCCGAGGTCGGCTGCCAGGGCGAGGTGGGATCGGCCTCTGCCATGGCCGCCGCCGGGCTCGCCGCCGTCATGGGCGGCACGCCGGAGCAGGTGGAGAACGCCGCCGAGATCGCGCTCGAGCATCATCTCGGCATGACCTGCGATCCGGTCGCCGGCCTCGTCCAGGTGCCCTGCATCGAGCGCAACGCGCTGGGCGCGGTGAAGGCCGTCACCGCCGCGTCCCTGGCGGTGAAAGGGGACGGAACACATTTCGTCTCGCTCGACGCGGCGGTGGAGACCATGCGCCAGACCGGCATCGACATGAACGAGCGCTACAAGGAGACGAGTCTCGGCGGTCTGGCGGTCAACGTGGTGGAGTGCTAGCGGTGGCAACGGTCGTGCTTTCACCCTTATGGTTCGACAGGCTTACAGTGAGGATGAAGGCAAAGAGGCCGCGATGCGGGGTTGGTCTTGCACCAGAGCGTAAACGCGCGCCCTCACCCTGAGCCTGTCGAAGGGCGAGGGCGGAATGCCGGGTGCGGGAGGGATGAGTGTGGCAAGAATTGCGACCTGTGCTTGCGGAAGCCTTCGCGTGACCTGCATCGGCGAGCCCGAAAAGGTCTCCCTGTGCCATTGTCTCGCCTGCCAGAGGCGCACCTACGGCATTGCCGCGTTCTTCCGCCGGGATGCCTTGAGTATCGAGGGGGCCAGCAACTGTTACACGCGCCCCTCCGACAGCGGTTTTCCTGTGAGCTTTCACTTCTGCCCCGGTTGCGGCTCGACGGTCTGGTGGGAACCTCGACGCATGCCGGAGTTGATCGCCGTGGCTGTCGGTGCGTTCGCGGATCCGGATTTCCCTGCGCCGACGCAAGCCGTCCATTCCGAGTTCAGGCATCGATGGGCCGGCGATATCCCCGGCTGATCGGATGGGAACTGTGGAATGCACCCGGCTGCGCCTTCCTTCTGCCCTCCTGGCGCCCTAAAAAACGCCCATGGCCCTTCATCTCATCAAACTCTGTGTTGGCTGCGAAAGCCCCGACATGCTGGAAGCTTGGGTTTCCGGGCGGCTCGAGGAGCGGCGGCGGCGCGGCGAGCCGGCCGAGCAGATCCACACCACGCGGATGGTGCCGAAGCGCATGGAGGAACTGTGCGCCGGCGGGTCGCTCTACTGGGTCATGAAAGGCATGGTGCAGTGCCGCCAGCGCCTCCTGGAGATCCGGCCCTTCATCGACGCAGAGGGCATCTCGCGCTGTCAGCTGGTTCTTCAGCCGGAGATCACGCGCACGGAATGGCAGCCACGGCGCCCGTTCCAGGGCTGGCGCTACCTGAGGGGGGAGGACGCGCCGGCGGATCTGAAGTCGGGCGCCGAGGGTGACGAGATGCCGGACCACCTGCGCCGTGAGCTGACGGAACTGGGCCTGCTTTGACGGGCGGTGTTTTCGGGCTTGCCAGCCGGCCCGCGCAACCACATCTTGTTTTCATGAGTGAAAAGAAGACGCCGGTTCGGCCGGAAAGCGGGGCCGACATCGCCAAGCCGCGCTCGGACACCGCGGCCGTAGAAGCTTTCGTGCGCCAGGCGCGCGCAATGGCCGTCCGAGGTGAAGGAGCAGGCCGCCTGATCCTGGCGCTCGACGCCACCATGAGCCGTCAGCCAACCTGGGACCTCGCCTGCGAAATCCAGGCGAGCATGTTCGACGCCGTCGGCCGGGCGGGTGCCCTCAACGTGCAGCTCGTCTACTACCGCGGCTTCGGCGAATGCGCCGCATCCCGTTTCGTTGCCGATACGGAAGCGCTCAAGCGGCTTATGACGCGCATCGACTGCCGCGGCGGACAGACGCAGATCGGCAAGGTGCTTTCGCATGCGTTGAAGGAGAGTGGGCGGGGAAAGGTGAACGCCCTGGTCTTCATCGGCGATGCGATGGAGGAGGATGTCGATCTTCTGGCAGAGAAGGCAGGCGAGCTGGGCCTGAAAAATATCCCCGTCTTCCTCTTCCAGGAAGGGACGAACCCCGTGGCGACAAACGCCTTCCGAGAGATCGCCCGGCTGTCCCGCGGGGCCTGGTTCCGCTTCGACCGCAGTTCGGCCGATACACTTGCAAAGCTGCTTTCGTCGGTGGCGGTTTTCGCGACAGGCGGCCTGCCGGCGCTTGAGAAGCGGGGGCGCCCGGAGGACCGGCTCATGATCGAGCATCTGAGCGGGAGGCGATGACCGTAGCCTTTGTCGCGTTCGCGCTTCTTCTGCTGCTGCTTCTTGCGGCGGTCGCCTTCATGCGGGCAAGCCCGGCCGGTATCGCCAGCGCGCTCCGGTTTGCCGGCCCGGTGGTGCTCGGGCTGGTCGGGCTGATCATGCTTTTCGCCGGGCGGGCGGGGCTCGGCGGCATGCTTCTGTCAGGCGCCGCCGCCTGGCTCGGTTCCAACCGGATCCGTGCGCGTCCGCGGCCCTCGGCGGGCCAGCGTTCGACTGTGCGCTCTGCCGCGCTCGAGATGGAACTCGACCACGATACCGGTGCACTCGCGGGAACGGTGCTGGCGGGGCGTCACGAGGGCCGGCGTCTTGCACAGATGAGTCTGGAGGAACTCCTGGCGCTCAGAAGCGAGCTCGCCGAGGATGGCGAGAGCCTGCAGCTATTGGAGACGTATCTTGACAGCCGCTTTCCCGTCTGGCGCGAACGCGCGGATACGCACGAGGGCGCGGGGCAGGGCGGCGCGCCCACTCCTGGCCGCATGACCAAGGAGGAGGCTTACGAGGTCCTTGGTCTTGAAGCGGGGGCGGGTGCGGCGGAAATCCGCAAGGCACACCGCCGCCTGATGCAGCGTCTGCATCCCGATATGGGCGGCTCGTCCTTTCTTGCCGCCCGCATCAACGAAGCCCGAGACGTTCTCCTGTCCCAACACGAATAGCCCTCCTTGGACGCAATACTCACCGGGCAGAGCGGTAACGGTCAGTTCTGAACCGCGTAGCAGGCCACGTTCTTCTTCTTGAGCGATTCGCACGCGCTCCAGGCCGCGGACTTGCCTGCGAATCCGCCGAAGCGCGCGCGATAGTAGGTCCGACCCTTCATCTCGAAGACCTCCGTGAAGGGGGTCGCATCGGCAAGCACGCTCGGCACCTCCTGGCTCGTCTCGGCGAGCAGACGGCGTGCATCCTGCTCGCTGGGCATGGAAGCGACCTGAATCACCCAGCCCTTCACGGTGGTCGAGGCTGTGGGAAGCGGATCGATCTCCTCCTGCTCGTCCTTTTCGGCAACTGCCTTGGAAAGCGCCGCGGCGGCGGCGGCAACCGGTGCATTTTCCTCGGCGTAGCCGACGACGACGGGAGCTGCGGGCTCGGGCCTGACGTCGGGTATGGGGGCTTTCTTCGGCAGCGTGCTTGCGACCATTCGATCAGCCGGGCCACCCTTGGCGATCAGCATGCGGTCGGAACCGGTGGACGCCTTGGGCAGGGTGCGACGGATGAGGTCGGCCATGTGCGCGTCACGGCTGCGGGCCGTGCGGCCGCCCATCACCACCGCCACGATGCTCTTGCCGCCGGTCGCCACCGAGCTGACGAGGTTGAAGCCGGAGGCGCGGATATAGCCGGTCTTGATGCCGTCGACGCCTTTCACGTTACCCAGGAGGTTGTTGTGGCTGCTGATGCGGCGCCCGCCATAGGTGAAGGAGCGGGTGGAAAAATAGTCGTAGTATTGCGGGAAGTGCTCGCGCAGCGCGATACCGAGGCGGGCCATGTCGCGCGCCGTCGTTTTCTGCGCGCTGTTGGGCAGCCCGTGGGCGTTCTTGAAGGTAGTGGAGGACATGCCGAGCTGGTGCGCTTTCCTTGTCATCATGGCGGCGAACTTGGCTTCCGAGCCGCCGAGGAACTCCGCAACGGCGGTCGAGATGTCGTTGGCGGACCGCGTCACCAGGGCGTAGATCACCTGCTCGAGGGTGATGCTTTGCCCGGCAGGCACGCCGAGTTTGGTCGGCGGCTCGGCGGCGGCATTGCGCGAGACCGGCACACGCGAATTCTTCGAAATCTTTCCGCTCTCCATCGCTTCGAAGACCAGGTAGAGCGTCATCATCTTGGTGAGCGAAGCGGGATAGCGGGGCGAATCCGCGCTGTCCTCGTACAGGACTTCACCCGTCTTGGCGTCGACGACGATCCCCGCATATTTCGCGTTCGCCGCCGCCGGTGCCGCCGTGAACAGCGCTGCCACCAGGGCAGCCATCATCACCGCGGCGACTATACGGGAGACATTCTGGAAGGATCCAACGAGACCTGTGTGAGCCTGACGCACAACCGCACCTATTCTGACCGTGATCTTGGACCGGAGTCTTTGAAGAACGGTATGGCGCGCGCCGTTACCAATCCGTTTACGGTTTTCGAAACCCTTCGGGAATTTTGCAAATTTGAAGCGAATTGGCTGTGGTTTGGTACGGCATGATCGCCGGCTCGGGCACCTCGGTCTGCAATGCATTGCACTTGTTTTCTTCTTGCGTTGGACGATGATGGGCGACCCCCTCGCGGCAAGGCACGGCATGAACCCCGACACGCATGTCGATGCGCCGTACCGCGCGGAGCGGAACAGTTGAACGAGACGCAAGCCGTCGGGTGCACCGTCCCGGCTGGCCGCAACCCACAAGGCATTGGAAAATGGCGGTCGTATGATAGCCAAATCATCTGCCGCGGGAATGTTCCGACGCTGCCGCGCCGCAGCCGGCCCGATTATCGCATCTGCCTTTGAAATCGGTCATAGCGAGCCTTAGATGGAAGAAGGGACGGGTGGCGTGATCGGTGTGCCGCGGTGGCCTCACTGGCCAGTTCGGCAGCGGGGTCTGGGCCTCGGTTTGTCACTTTCACCAGCAGGCGAGAGAATTGCGGGTCTCGTGCAGGAAAATTTGACGGCGACGGACACGCAATCCGTATTGTCAGCGCGGCAGAAGGGCTTAAAATCCCTGTTCGAGTACCTACATGTCGCTCCTCTTGAGGGGAGCGGCGGGAAGCATGGACCATTGACGATCGGCGAGAGCAAAATGCCAGGCGACGCTTTGCGGATGGCCCGAGGCGACGATGACGGCAAAAACACCGGGCGCGGCACCGCCGTCATCACACGAACCCGGACGAAGACCAAGAAGCCGAGTCTCTACCGCGTGTTGCTTTTGAACGACGACTACACGCCGATGGAGTTTGTCGTTCACGTGCTGGAACGGTTTTTCCAGAAGGACCGGGAAGCGGCGACCAGAATCATGCTGCACGTCCACAATCACGGCGTCGGCGAATGCGGCGTCTACACTTTCGAAGTGGCCGAGACCAAGGTGGCTCAGGTCATGGATTTTGCCCGTCAGCATCAGCATCCGCTGCAATGCGTGATGGAGAAGAAATGAGGTATTGAATGCCGGCTTTCTCGCAGGGCCTGGAACGCGCGCTTCACCAAGCGCTGACCTATGCCAACGAACGCCACCATGAATATGCAACGCTCGAGCACCTGCTTCTGGCGCTGATCGACGACAACGACGCGGCCGCCGTCATGCGGGCGTGCAATGTCGATCTGGACGAGTTGCGGCGCACGGTCCTCGACTATATCGATGGCGAGCTCGACAATCTCGTCACCGGTTACGATGAGGATTCCAAACCGACCGCGGGTTTCCAGCGCGTCATTCAGCGCGCCGTTATCCATGTGCAATCCTCGGGCCGGGAGGAGGTGTCCGGCGCCAACGTGCTCGTCGCCATCTTCGCCGAGCGCGAAAGCCATGCCGCCTATTTCCTGCAGGAACAGCAGATGACCCGCTACGACGCGGTCAACTACATCAGTCACGGCATCGCCAAGCGGCCCGGCGCTTCCGAGGCACGTCCGCCGCGCGGCGCCGACGAGGATCAGGCTGCGCCGGGCGCCGAGACGGAGGAGGGCACGAAGAAGAAGCAGCAGCAGGACGCGCTGTCCGCCTACTGCGTCAATCTCAACGCGAAGGCCCGCTCCGGACGCATCGATCCCCTGATCGGCCGCGAGCCGGAGATCAACCGCACCATCCAGGTGCTGTGCCGCCGCTCCAAGAACAACCCGCTCTATGTGGGCGATCCGGGTGTCGGCAAGACCGCCATCGCCGAGGGGCTGGCCAAGCGCATCGTCGAAGGCGACGTGCCGGAGGTTCTGCTCGATTCCACGATCTTCGCCCTCGACATGGGCACGCTTCTGGCCGGCACCCGCTATCGCGGCGATTTCGAGGAGCGGCTGAAGCAGGTCGTCAAGGAGCTCGAGGACTTCCCGGGCGCCATCCTCTTCATCGACGAGATTCACACGGTCATCGGCGCCGGTGCCACCTCGGGCGGTGCCATGGATGCTTCCAACCTCCTCAAGCCTGCGCTCGCATCGGGGGCGATCCGCTGCATCGGATCAACCACCTACAAGGAGTTCAGGCAGTTCTTCGAGAAGGATCGTGCGCTGGTGCGGCGGTTCCAGAAGATCGACGTCAACGAGCCGAGCGTGGACGATGCGATCGAGATCATGAAAGGGTTGAAGCCGTATTTCGAAACCTTCCACAAGGTGAAATACACCAACGAGGCGGTGAAGGCGGCGGTGGAGCTGTCGGCCCGCTATATCAGCGACCGCAAGCTGCCGGACAAGGCGATCGACGTGATCGACGAGACGGGTGCTTCGCAGAAGCTTCTGCCCGAATCCCGGCGGCGCAAGACCATCAGCGTCAAGGAGATTGAGAACACGATCGCCACCATGGCACGCATTCCTCCGAAGACCGTCTCGGCCGACGACGAGAAGGTTCTCTCCGGGCTGGAGGCGGAGCTCAAGCGCGTGGTCTACGGCCAGGAGCAGGCCATCGAGGCGCTGGCCTCCTCCATCAAACTCGCCCGCGCCGGCCTGCGCGAGCCGGAAAAGCCGATCGGCTCCTATCTGTTCTCCGGGCCCACGGGCGTCGGCAAGACGGAGGTGGCCAAGCAGCTTGCCGCCTCGCTCGGCGTCGAACTTCTGCGCTTCGACATGTCGGAGTACATGGAGCGCCACACGGTCTCGCGGCTGATCGGTGCGCCTCCGGGCTATGTCGGCTTCGACCAGGGTGGTCTGCTGACCGACGGGGTGGACCAGAATCCGCATTGCGTGCTTCTCCTCGACGAGATCGAGAAGGCGCATCCGGACCTGTTCAATATCCTCCTTCAGGTCATGGATCACGGCAAGCTGACGGACCACAACGGCAAGAGCATCGACTTCCGTAACGTCATCCTGATCATGACGACCAATGCGGGAGCCTCGGAGATGGCGAGGCCAGCGATCGGTTTCGGCTCTTCGAAGCGCGAAGGCGACGACATGGAGGCGATCAACCGGCTCTTCTCGCCGGAGTTCCGCAACCGTCTCGACGCCGTCATTCCGTTCGGCTCGCTGCCGGTGCCGGTGGTGCATCAGGTGGTCCAGAAGTTCGTCATGCAGCTCGAGGCCCAGCTTGCCGAGCGCCGCGTCACCTTCGACCTGACCGACGAAGCGGTGGCCTGGCTGGCCGAGAAGGGCTACGACGAGCGCATGGGCGCGCGTCCGCTTGGCCGCGTGATCCAGGAGCACATCAAGAAGCCGCTCGCCGAGGAGGTGCTGTTCGGCAAGCTGAAGCGCGGCGGCACGGTGCGAGTCTCGTTGCAGAAGAACGAAGCCGGCGAGGACTCGCTGAAGCTTGAGGTGATCCCCGACGACACGCCGGTCAAGCCGAAGCGCGAGTCCGAGCGGTCGAAGAAGCCGAAGCAGGCGGCGAAGAAGGCCAAGCCGAAGGCGGCAAAGCGTCCGCCGGCGCCGAAGGAGCCACCCAAGCGCAGCCTTGTACCGCAGCTGCCGCGAAAGGGCTGAGACATCCCTTCCATGGAATAGAAGAGCGCGGGTCCGCGAGGCCCGCGCTCTTTCTTTTTGACGCTACGGCTGGCGCAAACGGAAGGGTCGGCGTGAGCCAAGCGCACGGAACCGGTGGTCCGTCGCATATTGCCGCTGCCTGTGCTATCCGGCGAGTTCCATGAGCTGTTCCGAAACTCCCCGTTCCGGCCGGGAAGAAAAGCGCCTCCTCTGGTTCCGGCGCGGCGCCCAGGCTGCGTTCTCGATACCGGGCCTGATCCTGGCAAGTGCCTTCGTCGGTTTCGCGGGGCTGGCGCGCGATGCCGGGCTGACGCTCACGCAGACACTCTTCATGACCGGCATTGTCTGGGCCCTTCCGGCAAAGGTCGTTCTTGTCGGTGCGATCCTCGCCGGCAATGGTCTTCTGGCGGCGGCGTTCGCGGTGACGCTCTCGTCGGTGCGGCTGGCGCCCATGGTGGTGACCCTGATCCCGGAAATCCGCACGCCGAAGACGTCGTCCTGGGTGCTCTATCTCCTGTCGCATTTCGTTGCCGTTACCTCGTGGGTGGTGGCAATGGAGCGCTTTCGCTCGGTGCCGAAGACCATGCGCGCTTCCTTCTATGCGGGGCTCGGCAGCACCTTGATTCTCAACAACATGGTGGTGGTCACGCTGGTCTTCGTGCTCGCCGCGCGCCTCCCGCCGGCCGTTTCCGCCGCGCTTTTCTTCCTCACGCCGTTGTACTTTCTCACCTCGCTGTGGGGTTCGGCACGCGAACGGGCAGGGCAGGCGGCCATGCTCTTCGGCCTTGCGCTGGGCCCGGTCTTCCATCTCCTCACACCCGGCTTCGATCTGGTCGCCGCCGGCTTGCTTGCGGGCAGTGCCGCCTTCGGCCTGCATCTCATTGGCAAGCGGAGGCGGCAGGCGTGAGTTTTTCCGCGATCGACGCCTGGTGGTGGCCCTATCTCTTTATCCTGCTCGCCGGCTGGCTGGCGACGGATTTCTGGCGCTTTCTAGGGGTCTTTCTCGGTGGACGGATCACCGAGGAATCCGAAATCCTCGTGCTGGTGCGCTGTATTGCCACGGCGCTGGTGGCGGCGGTGATCGCCAATCTGGTCGTCTTTCCAAGCGGTGCGTTGGCGGCCACGCCACTGCTTTTGCGGCTTTCGGCCGGGCTGGCAGGGTTTGCGGCCTACCTGGCGGCCGGCAAGAAGGTCCTCGTCGGCATCCTGGCAGGCGAAGCCGTCCTGGGGAGCGGCATCTTTGTCACATCCCTGCTATGATTCTGCGAAAAGGCCGCTCGATCCGAGACAAAGATGCCGACGTCTGCTTGAAGAAAGGCAAGATGTGGGCCATGAACGGGCGAGGTTGGGGCGTTGTGAAGATTCGGGATTCTTGATGTTCCGATTTCTTTTTATCCGCCATCCGGACGAGCCACTGCCTGGCGCCGGCGTGGCCTTGGCTGGAGCGTTCTGCTGCCGGTCTTTCCACCTTCTCCAGAAAGTGCTGCCTGCAGCTGATTAGTCAGAGTGAATGCCCTTGCGTGAGGATCCCCCCAGCCGCTATTTTTCGACGGCCTTTGCCCGAGATGTCATCGCCCACGGGCTTCTTCTCATCTTCATATCGGCGGTCTGGATCGAAAGTGACGCCTACAGATATGTTGCGCTTGCAGCGCTCCTTCCCGTCACCGTCATTTATTTCCGTTCGGATTTCAGGTCTGAAGACAAGCCCCTGATCGGTTATATCGGGCTGCTTTGCATAGCGTGGGGCATCTATGTCGCCACGAGATTTCTCTACGACGCCACCGTGTATTCCGAGGCCGGTATCGGCTCGTCGGAGGGGATATATCTTTTCCCCCTGTTCTACACGATTTCAGGCTATGCGCTTCTCGTCGGGATTCGCCGTCCGTTCATTGCCGTTGTCGCCTTCGTGCTGATCAGCTTCATCGTGGCCGCGGTCTCCTTCGACCCCATGGCGATCGTCGAGGGGCGCCGCGCCGAAGTGGTCCTGCACGAAAACCCGATCCACGCCGCCACGGCGCAAGGCATGGTCGTCCTGTGCATGCTGCCCTTTGCGAGCTATCTGTTGCGCCGCGACGACATGCGGGGGACCTTGCGTGCCGGGCTGGTCGTTCTGTCGTTCGCCATCCTGTTCCTCGGGCTTGCCAACATCTACGCCCTTGAATCCAAGGGTGTTTGGGTCGCCTTGGCTGCGGCGCTTCCCGTCCAGCTGCTTTTGATCGCGACGATGCACAGCGCACGGCGTGGGGTGCTGGCGATCCTCGGCCTTGCCTTCGCCGCTGTGGTTGTCACCGTCTTCGTGGCTTGGGACGGAATTCGCACGGTCGCCGGCGACACCGCGGAGGCGATGATGGAGCTCTTGTCGGCGATCGCCGACGGCTCTGGCCTTCTGGAGAGCATGGGACATGCCATTCGCGACTACACCGTGCCCGAGAGTCTTCGCGAGCGCCTCATGCTGTGGGCGAGCGCCATTCTGATCTGGGCGGAAGCTCCGATCTTCGGGCAAGGCGTGACATGGCTCGACAAATGGCAGACGCGCGCCTATCCCGCCGCCGATTACAATCTGCTCCACAACGGCTATCTCGAGATCGCGATCCGCTACGGCGTTGTCGGCCTGATCTTCTATGCCGTTCTCTTCTCCTGGGTGATCCGGCAGGTCTGGCGGGCGAAGCGGGAAGGCATCATCGATTCTTCCGCCTTCAACGCATTTTTCTGCGTGTTCCTGTTCTTCTGCGTGACGATCTTCAGCAATTCGAATATCCGCCTGGCCATCGGCGAATCCTATCTCTGGTTTTGCGGCGCCTTCGGTTTCTACTGTTTTTACCGGCGGCAGCGGCAAGGCTGTGTGAGCAAGCCGACGACGTGGATCTGATGAGGCCGCGGCGCTCAGCCGCGGGCTGCATAGGCCGCTCTTCGCAGGTAGTCCTGCCCGCGAAAAAGGGCGGTCGGGATGCGCATGTAGAAGGGGAATTTCGTCGGCTTATAGCCGGCGGGTGAAATCGTCGAGGCGGACTTCACCCGCTTGAGTAGAGGTTTCCTGGTCGTCACAATGCTAGCGCCATGCGACCACCCGCGCTCGAGCGCGATGTCATAGGGCAGCGAGATCGGCAGGAGTGCCCGGCGCAATTTGACGGCACCCTGCCGTGTCACGAGATAGCCCATGGCCGAGCCGAGGGGACCGTGAATACACCGGCCGACAACGTCGCCCGCCGCGCTTGTGGCCTTCGGCAGAAAGCCGCTGAGGCGGTGGTTGTAGAGCTTGATGACGTCGGGGGCGGGGGAAAGCCGCGTCAGCGCTTCGAGGCGCGGAAGGAAGTCCGTCTTGAAATCCGTGTCGTCCTCCACGATGACGGCATGGGGCGCACCGGACTCGATCACCCGATCAAGGGCGCGGATGTGGCTCAGATAGCAGCCATATTCGGCGGCGAGCGGATGGCGTCCATGCCGCAGCCTGAAACCGCGGGCATCGAATTCGTGCCATTCGGCCGGATCGATGGCCTTGCCGTCCACGGCCGGAATTCGCTCCGGCGCAACGTCGACGAGGGCGGCGCGTTTGACCAGTTCTTCCCAGCGGTCCTTCGAGCGATCCAGATTGATCGCGAGCACCGGGATGGTCACGAGGCGTCGTCCAGCGCGGCGCGGATCTTGCCCGCTTGCTCGGCGAGCACGTTCTGATCCGCCATCTCGCCCGTATGCGGGCGCAACGCCACGCCCTCGAAGCGCGGCAGGATGTGGACATGCAGGTGAAAGACCACCTGGCCGCCGGCGGGCTCGTTGAACTGCTGGACGGTCACGCCTTCGGCGTCGAAGGCCTTCATGGTCGCGCGCGCGACCTTCTGAACGGTGCGCATCACCGCGGCGAGGCTGTCGGTGTCCACGTCAAGGAGATTGCGTGCGGGCTTTTTGGGAAGCACCAGGCAATGGCCGTCTCCGCGCGGCATGATGTCCATGATCGCAAGCGTATCGTCGTCCTCGTAGAGCTTGTGGGAAGGAAGCTCGCCGCGCAGGATCTTGGCGAAGGGATTGTCCTTGTCATAGGCCTTGGTGGTCATGTTCTACCTCGTCCTTGGGAACTCGGGCAGGGATGTTTGTGGCCTGCCGACGCCGCGGTCAAGAGGCTTGCGCTAGCCGCCTTTCTTGTAGGGCGAGTGCTCGGCCAGGATGCCGCCGATGGCGGAGATGTCCTGGCGTTCGTGCTCCAGATAGTCGGCGACGGCCCGTCGCAGGCCCGGATGGGCAATGTAGTGCGCCGAGCGCGTGGTGACCGGCAGATAGCCGCGCGCCAGCTTGTGCTCCCCCTGGGCGCCAGCCTCGACGCGCTTCAGGCCTCTGGCGATCGCGAATTCGATCGCCTGGTGGTAGCAGACCTCGAAATGCAGGAACGGATGGTGTTCGATCGCGCCCCAGTTGCGGCCGTAGAGCGCGTCGCCGCCGATGAAGTTGAGGGCGCCTGCGATGTAGCGCCCGTTGCGCCTGGCCATGACCAGAAGGATGTCGTCGGCCATGCGCTCGCTGATCAGCGAGAAAAAGAGCCGGTTGAGATAAGGCCGCCCCCATTTGCGGCTGCCCGTGTCCATGTAGAAGGTGAAGAAATCGTCCCAGACCGCTTCCGTGAGCTCACCGCCGGTCAGCCATTCGATTTCGATGCCTGCCTCGAGGGCCGCGCGACGCTCCCTTTTCAGCGCCTTGCGCTTGCGCGAGGCGAGGCCGGCCAGGAAATCGTCATAGGAGGTGTAACCTTCGTTGAAGAAATGGAACTGCTGGTCCGTGCGCACGAGAAAGCCGGCCTCCTTGAGCGCCGTGACGTCCTGGTCGGGCGCGAAGGTGACGTGTGCCGAAGACACGCCGAGACGATCCGTCAGCGTCTTCAGTCCCTGGGCGAGCGCCTGTCGCGCCGCGGCCGGATCGGTATTTCCGCCAACGAGCAGCCGCGGACCGGTGGCCGGCGTGAAGGGGACGGAGACCTGCAGCTTTGGATAGTAGCGCCCGCCGGCCCGCTCGAACGCGTCGGCCCAGCCATGATCGAAGACATATTCGCCCTGGCTGTGGGACTTCAGATTGCAGGGCACCGCACCGATGAGCAGGCCCTCGGCATCTTCGAGCCGCAGATGCTGGCCGAGCCAGCCCGTTTCGCGCACCGCGCAGCCGCTTTCCTCGAGCGATTTCAGGAAATCGTAGGAGACGAACGGATTGTAGGGCACCCTGCAGTTCGCCGGGTCGGCGCCGGACAGGCGAGACCATTCCTCGCGCGTGAAGGCGTCGAGACTGGGGGCGACGGTCAGGGTGGCTGCCGGCTCGGGTTTCTGCATGACGTTCCTGTGCCTTCGTTCACAGATAGGTGTCGGAGGCTAAGGTGAAAATCCCTCGAAGGTCATCTGGTCGGCATAGCGGAAGGTTCGCTCCACGCCCGCCTCGTTGCGCACCGTCCAGGTGATGACGGGCATGGACAGGCGCTCGCGCAGGAAGGAGACGAACGGGTTCGGTAGGTCGTCTACACAATAGGAGGCGAACGAAATGCCGTGGGCGAGCATCGAGAAGTGCGCCTCCATGTCGGCCATCGAGCGGCCGTGCGCCGTCAGGCCGATGGGCAGGTTACCGCCGAGCCTGCCCAGGTCGCGCAGTATCCAGTGATCGAAGGACATCAGCGCGGTCTTGCCCGGATAGTCCGCGAGGCAGTCGAGCACCCCTTCCGCCAGTCCCTGGTCGTGGCCGGCCACGCCCTTCAGTTCCACGATCACCGGCACGCGTCCGTCGACGAGGGCGAGCATCTCGGAAAGGCTCGGGATGTGGTCCTCCGTGCCGCCGACGGAGAGCCCCGTGAGCTCGGCGGCGGTGTGCTGCCACACGCGCCCCTCCCGGCCGGTGAGCCGTTTCAGCTCCTCGTCGTGAAAGACGACCGGCACCCCGTCGGCGGCGCGGTGGACATCGCATTCGATTGCATAGCCGCGCTCGACCGCCGCCGCGAAAGCCGAAAGCGTGTTTTCCCATCTTTGGCGGTTCATGTCGTGAAGGCCGCGATGGGCGATCGCCCGCGATGTCAGCCAGGCGGTATCCTGCATGGGCGATTCCGGACAGCCTTTATGAAACTTCGAACATGGCTTCGATTTCGACCGGCGCATTCATCGGCAGGGCCGCCGTGCCGATGGCGGAGCGGGCATGCTTGCCGCGCTCGCCGAGGGCGGCGACGAGAAAATCGGAAGCTCCGTTCGCAACGAGATGCTGCTCGGTGAAATCCGGCGTCGATGCCACGAACACCGAGATCTTGAGGATGCTTTGGATGCGCTCCAGGTCACCGAGCGCGGCGCGCGCGGTGGCGAGCACGTTGACGGCGCACCACTTGGCGGCCAGCTTGCCCGCCTCCGTCCCGAGTTCGCGGCCGAGCAGGCCCATGGCCATCAGTTTGCCGTCTTTCATCGGCAATTGGCCTGAGGTCACCAGCAGGTTTCCGGTCAACACGGACGGAACGTAGTTGGCCGCGGGCTTCGCCGGTTCCGGTAGTTCGACGCCCAGTTCGAGAAGCCGCTTGTCGATCGCATTGGCCATGTATCATTCCCTCGCTCTTCGCCCTTGCAAGTTGGCCTGTCTTTCGGCACGACTTGCCTTCATCCGCGTCTGACAAGCGCGACACCGTAACACCCGTTCCTGACGGAGATTTGTCATGCGCCCGCCGCGCTTTGCCTTCTTCCTTCTGGCTTCCGTCCTCAGCGCCGCCTCCGGAGTGGCGGCCGCACAGACGTTGCTGCCACATCGCGCCGTATACGATCTGGCGCTTTCGGAGGCCAGCGACGAATCGGATATCGACGCGATGAACGGTCGCTGGGTGTTCGAGTTCGCCGGCTCCGAATGTGAAGGCTATACCCTGAAGAGCCGCATTGTCATGCGCTTTGATATGGCCGACGGGCCGCGGCTGATCGATCAGAGGGTGACGAGCTTCGAGGATCCGAAGGGCGAGACGTTCCGCTTCGTCACCAAGTCCTTTGTCGACGAGAACCTGGAGAGCGAGGTGGCGGGCACCGCCAGGCGAGAAGAAGACGGCACGGTCATCGCCTACGACGAGCCCGAAGAGACCGAGCGGCGCTTTGCGCCCGTCCTGTTTCCCACCGGGCAGCTTCGCGAGCTGCTGGACAAGGCGCGGGCGGGGGAGAATTTCTATGAAAGCGCCATCTTCGACGGTACCGAGTTTGCCGAGCAGCCCGTCATGATCTCGGTCGTTGTAGGCAGGCCGAAGCCGGTGGAAAGCGACGATCCCGAGCGGAAGGTGCTGGGAGACCTCGCCGAAGACACGTTCATGCCGGTGACAGCGGCCTACTTTGACGGGTCGGCAAAGGACGGCGAGGAGATCAGCGACTACAATGTCAGCTTCAAGCTGCACGAAAGCGGTGTCCAGCGTGACATGCTCATCCGCTACCCGGACTATTCCATGACGGCAAAGCTGGTCAATCTCGATCTCCAGGCGGAGCAAGAGGCCTGCGAAACCGAAAACGCGCGCTGAAGACGGCGGCAGTGCTTGCATTCGCGGCGATATGGCTCTATATGCCCGCGCATTCCACACGCGGATCACTGGGTATCTGTCCGGGAGACATCCGGCTGACGCCTCCGGTGGCGGGCTTGCCCGCCTGACGATCCGCGGAGGTTCAACCGGAAAGGAAGACGCAAAATGGCTCTGCCAGATTTCAGCATGCGCCAGCTTCTCGAGGCTGGCGTGCATTTCGGACACCAGACCCACCGCTGGAACCCGAAAATGGGCCCGTACATCTTCGGCGCCCGCAGCAACATCCACATCATCGATCTCAGCCAGACGGTGCCGCTGATGCATCAGGCGCTGAAGACCGTATCGGACACGGTGGCCAAGGGCGGCCGGGTGCTCTTTGTCGGCACCAAGCGCCAAGCCTCCGATATCGTTGCCGACTCGGCCAGGCGCTGCGCGCAGTACTACGTGAACTCGCGCTGGCTCGGCGGCATGATGACCAACTGGAAGACGATCTCCCATTCCATCCAGCGGCTGCGCCGCCTGGACGAGATGCTGTCGGGTGAGGCCCAGGGCTTCACCAAGAAGGAGCGGCTCAACCTGGAACGCGAGCGCGACAAGCTGGAGCGGGCGCTCGGCGGCATCCGCGACATGGGCTCGACCCCGGACATGATGTTCGTGATCGACACCAACAAGGAAGCGATCGCCGTGCAGGAGGCCCGGCGGCTGGGCATTCCGGTCGTGGCCATCGTCGATTCCAACTGCGATCCCGACGAGATCGACTATCCGATTCCGGGCAACGACGATGCCGCGCGTGCCATTGCGCTTTATTGCGATCTGATCGCCAAGGCGGCGATCGACGGCATCGAGCGCCAGCAGGGCGCGCTCGGCATGGATGTCGGCGCATCTGCCGAGACTCCGAGCGAGCCGGCTTTGGAGGAGGCGCCGGCCGAGGCCGCCGCACCTGCGGGCGAAACGGCAACGGACGCGGCAGCCGAAGCACCGGTGGAGGAGGCTCCGGCGGCGGAGGCCCCGACCGAAGAGGCCGGCAAGTCCTGAGGGAAGGGGGTTACCCTTCCCGTTTTTCGGGGCCGTCGGCCCCTGGCGGCCGCGGTTCCTTCGGATCCGGCGGTGCGATGAGTTCGATATGAAGAGGCGACGATGAGCATTTCAGCGGCACAGGTCAAACAACTGCGCGAGATGACTGGCGCAGGCATGATGGACTGCAAGACCGCCCTGACGGAGACCGGCGGTGATCTCGAGGCGGCGGTCGACTGGCTGCGCAAGAAGGGCATTTCCAAGGCCGACAAGAAGTCCGGCCGGACGGCGGCCGAGGGCCTGATCGGCGTCGCGTCGCAGGGCGGGTCGGCGGTCATGGTCGAGGTCAATTCCGAGACCGACTTCGTGGCCCGCAACGACGCCTTTCAGGATCTCGTGCGCAATGTGGCGTCCGTGGCGCTTTCCACCGACGGCAGCGTCGAGGCAGTGGCCGCGGCCGATTATCCCGGAACCGGCAAGTCGGTCGCCGACTCCGTTACCGATGCCATCGCCACCATCGGCGAGAACATGACACTGCGCCGCTCGGCCAAGCTTTCGGTCTCCAAGGGCACGGTCGCCACCTATGTGCACAATGCGGTGGCCGACGGGCTCGGCAAGATCGGGGTTCTCGTGGCCGTCGAGACGGAAGGCAATGCCGAGGCGGCGCAGAATTTCGGCCGCCAGGTGGCCATGCATGTCGCCGCGACCAGCCCGCTGGCCCTGACGGAGGCCGAGGTCGATCCCGTCGCCGTGGCGCGCGAGAAGGAGATTTTCTCTGATCAGGCGCGCCAGTCCGGCAAGCCGGAGAACATCATTGAGAAGATGGTCGAAGGCCGTCTGCGCAAATTTTTCGAGGAGGTCGTGCTCCTCAAGCAGGCTTTCGTCGTCAATCCCGACCTCACCGTCGAGCAGGCGCTGAAGGAAGCGGAGAAGGAGATCGGCGCCCCCGCCACCATTTCCGGCTTCCTGCGCTTCGCGCTGGGCGAGGGGGTTGAGCGCGAGGAGTCCGACTTCGCGGCCGAAGTGGCGGCCGCGGCCAAGCAGTAACGATCCGCATCCGGGGGGCGGAAGAACGAAGGGCGCCGCGTGACAACGCGGTGCCCTTCGTGTAGGCCCGGATGGAGCCTTGCGGTGTAGCGGCGCAGCACGCCGGCGGCACCCACTGAGGAGAGGATGAAGGTGACCGGACGATATCGACGCGTGGTGCTGAAGGCCTCCGGCGAGGCGCTGATGGGAGATCAGGGCTTCGGCATCGACGTTTCCGTGGTCGACCGCATCGCCGCTGATATCGCGGAGGCACGGGCGCTGGGCGTGGAGGTCGGCGTCGTCATCGGCGGTGGCAACATCTTCCGCGGCGTGGCGGTCGCCTCCAAGGGCGGGGACCGCGTGACCGGCGACCACATGGGCATGCTGGCCACTGTCATCAATTCGCTGGCGCTGCGCACCTCGCTGATCAAGATCGGCGTCGAGGCGGTGGTGCTGTCGGCCGTCGCCATGCCGGAGCTGTGCGAAAGCTTTTCCCAGCGCCAGGCCACCGCCTATATGAACGAGGGCAAGGTGGTGATCTTCGCCGGCGGTACGGGCAATCCGTTCTTCACGACGGATTCGGCGGCGGCGCTGAGGGCGGCGGAGATCGGCGCCGACGCCCTGTTCAAGGGCACGCAGGTCGACGGCGTCTATTCGGCCGACCCGCACAAGGACAAGGACGCCGTGCGCTACGAGCACCTCACGCATCAGCGCGTTATGCGCGACGGGCTGGGTGTCATGGACATGGCTGCGATTGCCCTTGCGCGGGAGAACAACATACCGATAATCGTCTTCTCGATTCACGAGAAGGGCGGTTTTGGAGCTATTTTGAGAGGCGAAGGGCGCTGCACGATTGTCGACGGCGGCCCGGCCCTCGACGAGGTGAAGGCGTAAGGAGGCGGAGATGCCGGAGGGCGTTGATTTCAAGGATTTGCACCGGCGCATGGACGGTGCGGTGAGCGCGTTCAAGCATGATATCGCATCGCTGCGCACCGGCCGCGCCTCGGCCAATCTTCTCGACCCGGTGCACGTGGAGGCGTATGGGACTTCCATGCCCATCAACCAGGTGGCGACCGTCTCGGTGCCCGAGCCGCGGATGATCTCCGTCACCGTATGGGATCAGGGCATGGTGCAGGCGGTGGACAAGGCCATCCGCGAATCCAATCTGGGCTTCAATCCGATTGTCGAAGGCGCAACTCTGCGCATCCCGCTGCCGGAGCTCAACGAGGAGCGGCGCAAGGAGCTGGTGAAGATCGCCCATCAATATGCCGAGCATGCGCGTGTGGCGGCACGCCACGTGCGTCGCGACGGCATGGAGCATCTCAAAAAGGCCGAAAAGGAAGGCGAGATCAGCCAGGACGACTCGCACGCGCAGTCCGATCGCGTCCAGAAGATGACCGACGAGACGATTGCCGCGATCGACAGGCTGCTGGCCGACAAGGAAGCGGAAATCATGCAGGTTTGATGGTCGCCGCGCGCGGCTGTCGGCCGGAAGGGGAAAAAGCGGTGAAGCCCGCGCATATCGCGATCATCATGGACGGGAACGGTCGCTGGGCGCGCGCCCGCGGACTGCCGCGCACCGCCGGCCATCGCGCCGGCGTGGAAGCGCTGCGCCGCACCGTGCGCGCGGCGGGCGAAATGGGCATCCGCTGGTTGACCGTCTACGCCTTTTCCTCCGAGAACTGGTCGCGCCCCAAGGCCGAGGTCTCCGACCTCATGGGGCTGTTGAAGCTCTTCATTCGGCGCGACCTTGCCGAACTGCACCAGAACGGCGTGCGCGTGCGCATCGTCGGTAAGCGCGACGGGCTGGAGCCGGATATCGCCGCCTTGCTCGGGGAGGCTGAGAGCCTGACGGCCGGCAACACCAACATGAACCTCGTCGTCGCTTTCAATTACGGCGGCCGCGACGAGATCCTGCGTGCCGCACGCGCCTTGGCAGTCGAGGCGAAAGCAGGGCGGCTCGATCCTGAGGACGTGACGATGCAGGATTTCGAGGCGCGTCTCGACACTGCGGACATGCCCGATCCCGACCTCATCATCCGCACCAGCGGCGAGCAGCGCCTGTCCAACTTCCTGTTGTGGCAGGCGGCTTATGCGGAATTCGTGTTCGTGCCGTGCCGGTGGCCCGATTTCGGATCGGATGACCTTGCGGCCGCGATCGCCGTGTTCGAGGAGCGGGATCGGCGCTTCGGCGGCGCGGCAGCGCAAGAAGCCGTTTCATGAGCAGCCGGAAGGCGGGCAGTGAGCTCGGCCTGCGCATAGCATCGGCGCTCGTTCTGGGCGTCCTCGTTCTGGGCATCACCGTGCTTGGCGGCGGCGCCTTCCGTCTTCTCGCCGCCGTCATGGCGATGCTCGTCTTCCACGAATGGATGGCCATGCGCACATCCGGCCATCCCACGAACCGGCTTGTGGCCTGGGCACTGCTGGCAGCGGTGATGCTGGCGATGCTCGCCGGTCTGTCGGCGCAGCTTTCGCTGGCTGCGCTCGGCGCCGCCTTTGCCGTCGTGGCGGCGCATGCCGCGTTTTCCGGCAGCGGCGGCTGGAGTGCAGCCGGGCTCATCTATGCCGGCCTGCCGGCCATTGCGCTAGCCTTCCTGCGCGGTGCCGACACGGC
>NZ_JBHSUM010000060.1:0-23501 GCF_042660605.1 Nitratireductor sp. GCM10026969 | reverse complement strand
TGCCGCGCGTGGCCAGCCGCCGCGGCCCCCCGGGTCCCTCGTAGCGCGCGCCATCTCCGTCTGCATAGTAGAGTTCGCCCGTGAAGGGCTGCGACATCATGCCCGCCACCGCCGCGCCGTCGACGGTGAGCCCCACCAGCGTGCCCCAGAGCGGCAGGCCGGAGATGAAGGCGCGCGTGCCGTCGATGGGATCGATGACCCAGACATGGCTGCGCTCGGCGCCTTCCGCCCCGAACTCCTCGCCGATGATGCCGTGATCGGGAAAATCGGCCGCGATCAGCGATCGAATCGCCTGCTCGGCCGCACGGTCGGCCTCCGTCACCGGGTCGAAACCCGAGGCATGCTTGTTCACGACGTCGCCGCCCGCGCGGAAACGCGGCATGGTCTCCGCCGCGGCCGCGGCAGCCAGACGGCGCATGAAATCGAACGACGGAGTCGCGGACATGGATCTCCCCTTCAGCTCGGCGCGTTGGGCTCTCGGCACGGCTCGGACTTGACATTTGTGCAGCGCAGCATAAGCTATGATTCGGATGGTGATGCCATCCAATGCCCTCCTTGGGCGTTTCCTCCCTAGACTTATGACCGTATCGTGTAAACGATGCGGTCTCTTTTTATCCGGCTGCGGATCGCCGTGCCGCACGCCCTCGCTACCGCCCGGCGCCGCCCTATTCCGCCGCCATGGGCATTGTCGGCAGATGGCGGTCGGGGCTGGCCGTCAGGGCCCGTACGAATTCCGCCAGATCGGCGGCGAGCCGGTTGAAGCCATCCGTCCGCTGCAGTGTTCGCTCGTCCATGTAAAGTCCGCGATTGACCTCGATCTGCACCGCGTGCAGATGCTCGGCCGGACGGCCGTAATGCTCGGTGATGAAGCCCCCCGCATAGGGTTTGTTGTTGGCGACCCGATAGCCCTGTGCCGTGAGCAGCGAGATGGAATGCTGGCTCAGAGCCGCCGCCGCCGAGGAGCCGAAACGGTCGCCGACGATGAAATCCGGGCGCCCCTGCCCGTCCCCCACGCGTATGTTGGCGGGCATCGAGTGGCAGTCGACGAGAATGGCGTAGCCGAAGGTGGCGCGGGTGCGGCTGAGAAGCTCCGCAAGGCATGCGTGATAGGGCTTGTAGATATGCTCGATGCGCGACAGGGCCTCCGCCAGCGGCAGGCGTTCTTCATAGATGTCGTAGCCCTCGCCGACCAGCTTCGGGATGGTGCCGAGACCGCCAGCCACCCGCGGCGAGCGAATATTGGCGAAGGAAGGCACCGGTTCGCTGAACATGCGCGGGTCGAGTTCCCACGGTTCGCGGTTGACGTCCAGATAGGCGCGCGGGAAGTTGGCGGTCAGGAACGGCGCTCCGACACCGGCCGCCGCGGCGAAGAGCTCATCGACATAGCAGTCCTCCGAGCGCCTGATCGTGGCGGCATCGAGCCGGCTCATGGAGAGGAAGCGGGACGGATAGTGGCGCCCGCTGTGCGGCGAATTGAAAACGAAGGGAACCTGCTGCTCGCCCGGCATATGCACCTGGAAGGCCGGAACTTCGGAAAAATCCGCCGCTGCGCCCATCGACACCTCAACTCCTTGCCAAAACCCGGTCGTGCTATGCCCGAAAGCCTGCCACCCGGAGGGATCACTGTCCAGAACCTTTGCATGCGCGGACACGGGCCAACGCAATTCACTTGATATTTACCATGCCGGAATCATATGGCACTGGTATCCCGCAGTCTTCCTCAATGCGGGCGCACGGGGTTATGTTTCGGAAGATATGATGGCACGAATTCTTCTCGCGGAAGATGACGACGACATGCGACGATTCCTCGTCAAGGCGCTGGAACGCGCCGGCTACGAGGTGATCGACTTCGACAACGGCGCCGGCGCCTACGAGCGGTTACGCGAGGAACCCTTTTCCTTGCTTCTGACCGACATCGTCATGCCGGAGATGGACGGCATCGAACTGGCGCGGCGCGCCACCGAGATCGATCCCGACCTCAAGGTGATGTTCATCACCGGCTTCGCGGCGGTGGCGCTCAACCCCGATTCCAACGCCCCGCGGGACGCCAAGGTGCTGTCCAAGCCCTTCCACCTGCGCGACCTCGTCAACGAGGTCGAAAAGCTGCTTCAGGCGGCCTGAAGACATCGCTCGGCACCCGCCAACGTTCCTATTGACGCGGGCCCGGGATATGTGGTCTATGCGCGCGTCGGATGGGCGTGTAGCTCAGCGGGAGAGCACTACGTTGACATCGTAGGGGTCACAGGTTCAATCCCTGTCACGCCCACCATCCAGCCCAGGAAATCCAAGGCTTTCAGGTGGCACTCTTTCCGCCCTCGATTAGCTTCAGATCGCGGTGTGCACGCGCCGTGCACGCAAATAGGCGTCTCTTGGTGTACTTCTGGAGCTTCCGGATGACCGAATCCGTCGCACGCATTGCGTCAACCAGATATTCCGGATCGAACGCTTTATAGGCGTTCGCGGTGCGCGTTTCGTCGTGGCCGAGCCAGACGTCGTGCTGCTCCTTATCGATGTTCGTCCGCAAGGTTGTCAGTCGTTTCCGCAAACCCCGTGCAGGAACATGCTGACGGCCGATCGTACATGGCGCTCGATCTCGCGCCTGCCGGGCTGCCAGCCGGGAACCAGCATCGCGCGCAGATAAAGGTCGCCCTTCAACAGTTCCACGAGTTGGCGCGCGGCGAGGTTCGCGTCCTCGATGCGCAAAACCCCGGCATCGGCTTTCGTGCGCAGATAATCGGCGACCATGCGATAGGCGCGTTCCGGCCCTTTCTCGAACATCGCCTCCCCCAATTCGGGAAAGCGGGGCGCCTCGGCAATCACTACGCGGAACAGCGCAACCGCATCCGGCGCGGTTAGAGCGGAAAGAAACGCTGTTCCCACCCTGTTCAATGCTTCTTCGGGAGACGCTTTCGCCCAGTCGAGCGCGGAGAACTGCGTGAGCAGACGCGCTTGCGTGGCCTCCACCGTGGCGCTGAACAGCCCCTTCTTGTTGCCAAAGCGCTCATAGATGGTGCGGCGGGAGCCGCCTGCCGTTTCGATCACCATGTCGAGCGACGTTCCGTCATAGCCGTGCTTGAGGAACAGTTCCGTTGCCGCTTTCAGGATGGCGGCTTCGCGCCGGGCGCCGCGACTCGCCTTTTCTGGCATCCCCTTTTCCAATCCGGAGTCGTTTTCGCTTGACAAAGGTACTCTATAGTACCATTCCTGACAACGGTACTATCAAATACCATACTCAGACGGATTCGACATGCAGTCAGACACTCGCCGGCAGGACGGGGCACATCCGTGAAGATGCACGGACGGGCATCCCGGTTTCCGCGCATGCCGCGCAAGATGGCGGCCGCCGCAACGGTTTGCGCATCGATCGTCCTCGCAGGTTGCAGCGGGGAAGAAGGAACCCCCGCGGAACAGCCGCGGCCGATCGCCTGGACCCTCGTGGAAGCGGCTTCAGGACAGACGACACGCCGGCTGACCGGTGTGACGCGGGCTGCGCAGCGCACGGAGCTGAGCTTCGAAGTTTCCGGCGTCGTGGACGAGGTTCTCGTCGAGGCGGGAGAGCACTTTGCCGCCGGCGATATCCTGGCGACCATCAACGTGCAAAAGCTGGCCCTGGCGCTCGAACAGCGCAAGGGCGAACTGGCGGAAGCGCACGCGAAGCGGGCGGAAACCAAGCGCGATCTTGAGCGCAAGCAAAGGCTCCATGAAAAACAATGGATCGCCGACGCCGCACTGGACTCGGCGCGTGCTGCGCACGAAGCGGCCAGGAGCCGGGTGGCATCCCTGGCCGCCGCGGTTGAGCGGGCAAGGCAGGACCTCGCGGATGCGACGCTCCACGCGCCCTATGACGGCACCGTCGCCGAGCGGCTGGTCGAGCCCTCGCAGCAGGTCCCCGCCGGCCAGCCGGCCTTCCGAATTGAAGGACATGCCGGCGGCATGGAAGTGGTTGTCGCGGTGCCGGAAACGCTGGTCGACCACCTCAGCCTCGGCAGCATGCATGAAATCGGCCTGCCGACGGCGACCGCCCGACACTTCAAGGGTACGATCACCGAGATTGCCGCACAATCCACCGAAGGCAATGCCTATCCGGTCACCCTGCGCGTCGGGGCGCAGATCGTGGCCTGGCGCAGCGGGATGACGGCCGAAGTGGCGCTTCAACTTTCCGCCGGCGCGGCGGATGCCGATCAGCCGCTGGTCAGCATCCCGATCACCGCCTTTCTGCCCGAGGCGGGCGCGAAGGCCGTGGCCTTCCGCTACGACGGGGAAACAGGCACGGTGACGCGCGCACCGGTCACCATCGCGGAACTGACGGCCGCGCACGCCATCGTCACCGAAGGCCTCGCGCCGGGCGACATCATTGCCGCCAAGGGCGTGGCCTTCCTGCGCGACGGACAGCCCGTCACCCGACTTGGCGTGGGCATCGCCCGCTACAATCCCTGACCGCGCGAGGCGATATGAGCATCTCCACCCTCGCCCGGCGCTACCGGCCTGTCGTCTTCACCCTCGTCGTGCTGCTGATGGCTCTCGGCGTGCGAAACTATTTTGCCCTGCCGGCCCAGGAAGACCCGAAGATCACCATCCGCGAGGCCGTGGTTACGACGCGCTATCCCGGTCTTTCGCCGGAGCGCATGGAGCTTCTGGTCACCAAGACTCTCGAAGAGTCGATCCGCCAGATGCCGGAGATCAAGGAGATCCGCTCGACGACCCGCGCCGGCGTCTCGATCATCCACGCCGTCGTCCAGCAGCGGTACTTCGCGCTCGACCAGATCTGGGACGATTTGCGCGAGAAGGTAAAGGAGGCGAGCAGCCGCCTGCCCGAAGGAACGCAGACACCCGTCATCAACGACGATTTCGGTGACGTGGCGGTCGTGACCGCGGCGTTGACGGCCGACGGCTTCACCATGGGTGAGATGCACGACATCGCCAAGCACGTGCGCGACCAGCTCTATGGCGTCGCTGGCACCAAGAAGGTCGAATTGCACGGCGTTCAAGACGAGCGCATCTTCATCGAGGCCTCCAACACCCGGCTGGCCGAGCTCGGGCTTTCGACCGAGCAGATAATCGCCGCGGTACGCGCGCAGAACATCATCCGGCCGGGCGGCGAGATCGATTCGGGCGCGCGTACCTTCATCGTCGCGCCGACGGGCAATTTCGATTCGCTCGAACAGGTACGCGAGACATTGATTCCGTTGCCGGGCGGCAAGGGAACCGTGCCGCTGCGCGATGTCGCGACTGTCACTCGCGGCACGGTCGACCCGCCCCAGCGCACGGCCTATTATAATGGTGTCCCCGCCATCATCTTCGCCGTCTCCATGCTCGACGGCCACCGCGTGCTCGAATACGGGCCAAAGCTGCGCGACAGGCTGAGGCAGATCGAGGCGACGCTGCCCGTCGGCTACAAGCTCGACATCGTCACCTTCCAGGCCGAACAGGTGGGCAATGCTGTCTACGGCGTCACCAGCAACGTGCTGCAGACGCTCGGAATCGTGCTCGCCGTCGTCATCCTGTTCCTGGGGATGCGCATCGGCCTGATCGTTGGCTCCATCGTGCCGGCCGTCATGCTCGTCACGCTGGCCGTGATGGGCTTTGCCGGCATCCCGCTGGAGCGCATGAGTCTCGCCACGCTGGTGATCGCGCTCGGCCTTCTGGTCGACAACGGCATCGTCATCGCCGAGGATTTCAAGCGCCGCATGGAGGAAGGCGCCTCGCGCGAGACGGCGCTGGAGCGCACGGGGCGCGAGCTGGCATTGCCGCTCCTTTCCTCAACGCTGACGACGGTGCTCGTCTTTCTGCCCCTGATGCTCGCCGAGCACGAGGCGGGCGAATATACCCGCTCCATCTCGCTCGTCATTCTGATCTCGCTGATGACCTCATGGGTGCTGGCGATGACAGTCACGCCGGTTCTATGCCACCGCTTCATGAAAACCCCGGACCGGACCAGGGCGCCAGCCGAAAGGAGCGGTGTCTTCGCGGTGTTCGAGCGGGGCTACGCAAGCCTTCTGCGGCGCGTACTCCCCCTGCGCATCCCCTTCCTGGTCCTGATGTTCGCCGCCCTTGGCGCCGGTGGCTGGGCGATAAGCAAGGTACCGCAGCGCTTCTTTCCGGCCAGCGATCGCGCGCAGGTGCTGATCACCCTCGACCTGCCGGCCGATGTATCGCTCAACACCACCGATGCCACGCTCCGGCGCCTGTTCCCCATCCTCGCGGACGAGGAGCGCCTTCCCTATCTCGATGACTTCGCCGCCTATGCGGGGTATGGCGGCCCGCGTTTCGTTCTCTCGCTGGCGCCGCTCGACCCCGCGCCCAACAAGGCTTTCATCGTCGCCAATCTCAACACCATCGACAACATGCCCCGGGCATTGGGCGACCTGCGGGAGATGTTCCGTACCGCGTTTCCGGCCATTCAGGCACGCGTAACGGACATGTTCCTCGGCCCCTCGGATCCAGGTGTCTTCCACATCCAGGTAAAGGGGCCCGACGCCGCGTTGATCTACGCCAAGGCACGGGAAGTCGAAGACGCGCTTCGCGCCATCCCCGGCACCATCGACGTCTTCCAGGACTGGGAGAACCGCAGGCCCAAGCTCGTGGTCGACATCGACCAGGCGCGTGCCCGCCGCAACGGCGTCACCTCGACCGACATCGCCGACACGCTGTCGGCCTATTTCTCCGGCCAGGCGATCTCCGAATTCCGCGAAGGCGACGACATTTTCCCGATCGTCGCCCGCGCTGTCGATGCCGAGCGCAGCGATCTTAAGCGCATGGAGACGCTCGGCATCCAGCGCTCGTCTGGAGACGGGACCGTGCCGCTCATCCAGGTGGCCGATGTCAGGCTCACCAGCGACTTCGCCGCCATCCAGCGCGAGGACCTGACCCGCACCGTGACAGTCGAGGGGCGGCCGCTCGCCTTCTCGCCCGAGGATCTCGTCCCCCGGATCGATCCGGTGCTGGAGGAGCTTCGCCAGACGCTGCCGCCCGGCCATGTGATCGAGTATGACGGCATTGTCACCGACTCCGCCGAGGGCAAGGCCGCACTCGCGGCCAATGTGCCGCTGTGCATCGGCGCCATTTTCCTGCTCCTGATCGCCCAGTTCAACTCCTTCCGCCGGCCGCTCATGATCGTGGCGACCATCCCACTCATCATCATCGGCGCCGCCATCGGCCTGCATGCCATGGGAGCCGATTTCGGCTTCATGGTCATCCTCGGCATCCTGTCGCTCGCCGGCATCATCATCAACAACGCCATCGTGCTCATCGACCGCATCGATATCGAGCGGGAGGAAGGAGGGACGGACGGCGTGGAAGCCATTGTCGCCGCTTCGGCGCGGCGCCTGCGCCCGATCCTGATGACGACGGTGACGACGATTCTCGGGCTTTTGCCGTTGATTCTGACCAAGGATCCGCTGTTTTACGGCATGGCAAGCGTGATCGCCTTCGGGCTCGGTGTCGGAACGATCATGACACTCGGTGTCACGCCGCTGCTTTACGCGTTGTTCTTCGGCATCCGGTCCTCACGAATTTCCGGTGCAGCGACTGTCGACCCGTGAAGATGTGATCTCTTGCCGACCGCTCGGACCGCCCCTGCACCCGGATGTCAAATCTCCAGCACCGCATAGGCACGCCCGCATCCCTCAACAGGTGCGAGATATGGTACACCTGGTCGCATTCATGGTCGTGATTGCCGAGCACGGCGACGACCGGCACTGGCAACCCAAAGCGGTCTCTCACAACTGCATTTCGGCTCCCGGAAAGCGGGCATGCGATGAACACGCGTGTTTATGACGCAAAGACGCCATCTCGGAACCGGCATTCCAGCCGATCGAAGCCACTTGGCGGAGAGGTGATTCGCAGTGCTGGAATTTGCGTGCCTCCGAAAAGCGAGGGAGCCGCATGGACTTTAGAGAAGCACCCGGAAAACGGTGTAGCCGGCACCGAGCGCGACGGCGAAGGCAATGAGAGCAAGGAAACCGTCTCGCGTAATCAGGGCGAGCGCGAAGATGGCGATCGCTGTCCACGGCACCACGCCGGCAAACGGCACGACCTCCAGGGGCGGCACGGTCACCGCGACTGCGATGCATATCAGTGCGGCGAAGCGCACGAAAATGGGCTGGAATATCCATTGCAGCCGCTCGCGCAGCACGCGGTCGATCACGCGCGCGACGGGTTTGATATAGCCGATAACCTTGCGGAAGCGCTCCCGGTTCATGCTGCGGTCGAGCACGAAGCGGGGAAGCCAGAAATGCTCCATGCCTACAACAAGCTGGCCGGCGACAAGGATCAGTGTCAGTGCAAGTGCGGTGGGGACGCCGGGAACGCCGCCAAGCGGCGTCCAGGCGATGAGGGAGATGACAAGCATGATGGGACCAAATGATCTTCGCCCGACCGCGCTCATGATCTGCGACACGGATACATTTTCTGTGCCGTCTCCTGCGGCTGCTGCCTTGTCGAGGACCTTCTCGAGATTGTCGGGCGCGCTTCGGTCGGTCATATTTTCCTCGCCATTTGCGTCAGCCGCCGCATGGGTTGGTCCAGGCGATCGGCAGCCCTATCCATAGTGTCGCGACCAAGAATAAGCCCGCACTGAGCGCTGCACTTTCGGCAAGGAAGCGCGATTGGCGTACGCCATCGTCCGCTCCAACCTTCTCGCGACGAATATGCCGGAAAGCGAGGGCCGACCAGATTCCGACGGCCAGAATCGCCGCTGCAGTCAGCACCGTCAGACCGGCGAGCAGAAGCCGGAGCACTCCCAAGCCGAGAGAACCCGCTTCCACGGCCGCGCAGCCGGCACCCTGCGCCGAATAGATCGCGACGAAGAAAGCTGCCCACGCCACTGGCGGGAAGAGAAAACCCTTGGCGTTGGCCGGAAAACCGTATCTGGGCGCGGGAGCGAACTTTTCGTGCTTGACCATTGCGTCACCTCAGCGCCATCGGCGACAGATATATGACGGCGAAAGCTGCCAGTCCGACCACCGCAGAATAGAAACCGAGCAGCGTGAAGACGAGCGTGGAGACCTCCTTGTGCGGTACGACCCCGCCGAAGAGGAAGCGGGCAAGCGAAAAGAGCGCCGACGAAATCGCCAGCAGGACGTGCAGGGCGAAATAGCCGCCGATGAAGATCACCAGTGCCCCATAGGCATGGCTCTTCAGATCGAAAGGCAGTTCGTTCCAGGCCTCAAACAGCGCATAGGCGAGGCCGCCCAGAACCGGCAGGCTGAGGGCGAGGCCGAGAAGGATCGGGAGCCTGCTGTGGTGGCTGGCCGCCCAGTGCGTCAGCCCGAGCACGACCAGGGAAAGCATGGTGAGCGCCAACACGGCGATGGCGGGCATTCCGATCTCCGGAGCGAAGCCCGGCGGCGGCCACACTTCGGCGGAGGTCCAGAGATAGAAATAGGCGTAGACGAGCGAAGCAAAGATCGCCCCGTCGACAAAGACGAAGATCAAGCAGCCCAGCCAGTCATGCGCGCCGGTGCTGCCCGAGCCGATCGGAAGGGTGAGCCCGTTGCCGACGTCTTTCTCGTGCTTCTCGTGCGGCTCTTCCCATAGCCAGAACAGGAGGATGAGAAGGAAGGTGCCCGCGCCGATGGCAGCAATCCAGTATTTCGAGATCAGAAAACCGATGAAGGTCGCGGCGGTGGCGAGCGCGGCCAGGAGCGGCAGGAAGCTGGGGCTCGGCAGGCGCAGCACGTATTCCGGCGCGGCACCGACGATCGACGTGGCAAGCACCTCGCGCTTGCCTTCCTCCGCCGTTGGCAGATATTCGCGCGCGCTCTCGATGCGGTCGTGCAGGCCCGGTTGGTCCCACAGCGGATTATAGCTGGTGACACGGGGAATGCTGCGGATGTTGTAGGGCGGGATGGGCGACGGGTTTGCCCACTCCAGCCCTCCCGCCGCCCAGGGATTGTCGCCCGCCGGCTCGCCCCAACGCATATGCCAGATCACGTTGCCGACGAAGACGGCCGCACCGGCGGCGACCATGTAGGCGCCCAGGGTGGAGGTCAGGTTCAGCCAATCCCAGCCGATATCGGCGGGATAGGTGTAGACGCGCCGGGGCATGCCCAAGAGCCCGGTCAGATGCATCGGGAAGAAGGCAACATT
Organism: Nitratireductor sp. GCM10026969; assembly: GCF_042660605.1. Classification (NCBI taxonomy): domain Bacteria; kingdom Pseudomonadati; phylum Pseudomonadota; class Alphaproteobacteria; order Hyphomicrobiales; family Phyllobacteriaceae; genus Nitratireductor; species Nitratireductor sp. GCM10026969. Next base: position 13,412 of record NZ_JBHSUM010000060.1, on the reverse strand, counting down.
GAAGCCGATGAAGAGCAGCCAGAAGCTGGTCCTGCCCATCGTCTCCGACAGCATCCGGCCCGTCGCGCGGGGGAGGTAGAAGAAGAACGCGGCAAAGAGCGGGAAGACCATGCCGCCGATCAGAACGTAATGAAAATGAGCGACCACGAAATAGGTGTCGTGCACCTGCCAGTCGAACGGCACCATTGCAACCATGACGCCAGTCAGCCCGCCTATGACGAAGATGATGATGAAACCTATGACGAAGAGGAGCGGCGTTCGCAGAAGCGGACGCCCCTCCCACAGCGTGGCGATCCAGGCGAAGACCTGGATACCGCTCGGGATCGAGACGGCAAGGCTCGCGCCAGCGAAGAAGGAAAGCGCCAGGCGCGGGATGCCGGTCGCATACATGTGGTGGACCCAAAGGCCGAAGCTCAGGAAAGCGGTGCCCACCACGGCCAGCACGAGCAGGCTGTAGCCGACCAGCGGTCCGCGTGCCAATGTCGGCAGCATCGCACTGACGAGACCGGCCGCCGGCAGGAAGATGATGTAGACCTCCGGGTGTCCGAAGATCCAGAAAAGATGCTGCCATAAAAGAGGATCGCCGCCGCGCGTCACATCATAGAACGGAATGTCGAAGGCGCGCTCCGCCTCCAGCAGGATGCTGGCGAGGATCAGTGGCGGGAAGCCGAAGATGATCATGAAGGAGACGGCGAGCATATACCAGGCGAAGATTGCCATGCGGTGGAGCGCCATGCCGGGCGCGCGCATCCTCAGGATCGTTACGATCAACTCCAGCGCGCCGGTGATGCTGGCGATCTCCACAAAGGTGACGCCGAGCAGCCAGAAATCCTGATTGATGCCGGGGGAGAATTCCTTGGTCGTCAGCGGCACATACATGAACCAGCCGCCGTCGGGCGCGGACCCGATGATGAAGCTGGAATAGAGCAGCAGCCCGCCGAACAGGAAACACCAGTAGCCGAAGGCACTGAGCCGCGGAAAGCAGAGATCCCGCGTGCCGATCATCGACGGGATGAGATAGATCGCGAAGGCCTCCATCATGGGCACTGCGAAGAGGAACATCATCGTAGTGCCGTGCATGGTGAAGAACTGGTTGTAGACCTCGGCCGAAAGCAGGTCGTTCTCCGGCACGATGAGCTGCGTCCGCAGGAGGAGCGCGAGCACACCACCGGCGATAAAGAACATGAAGGCGGTGAGGATGAAACGCCGGCCGATCACCGAATTGTTGACGGCGCTGATGCGGCGCCAGCCGCGCGGCTTCTCCCAGACATGCTGGAACTGCCTTTCGGCTTCGCGCCCCACCACTTCCGCCGCCATCGGCGAACGGAATTTTTCCGCCGCTTCGTTCACTGGAGGCTCTCCAGATAGGCGGCGATGGAGAGCCGCGTCTCGCGATCGAGATGCGGAAACTCCGGCATCTTGTTGCCGGGCTTCATCTGCTCATTGCGGGCGATCCAGGCGGCAATGTTTTCCCGCGTATTGTCGAAGGTGCCGGCGGCGATGGTGAGCCGGCTGCCGAGATGGGTGAGGTCGGGGCCCTCGACGCCCCATGCACCGCCGCCGCGAACCGTGTGGCAGACGACGCATCCGCTTGCGTCGAAAGCTTCCTTGCCGGCTCGAATGGCTGCCGTGGACGGCGGTGCTGCCGGCGCGCGCTGCCGCTCGACCCAGGCCTCGAACTCCTCCTGCGGCACGGCGACCGCATAGAAGGCCATCTGCGCGTGCGAAAGGCCGCAAAACTCGGCGCACTGGCCGCGAAAGACGCCAGTCTCCTCCGCCTCGACCACCAGGCGATTTGTGTGGGTCGGGATCAGGTCAATCTTGCCGGCGATCCGCGGCAGCCAGAGACTGTGGATGACATCGGAAGAAGTCAGCAGCAGTTCCACCGGCTGACCAACGGGCAGATAAAGCTCATTGGCCGTGGTGAAATTGCGGCTCTGGTCGCGTCGGTCGACATACTCTATATCCCACCACCATTGATGCGCCGTCACACGGATGCTGATCGCGTCTTCCGGCAGATCGGCACTCACACCGGAGCCCGCCCTGAGGCCGAAGACCAGCAGGATCGATAGGGCGACCACGGGAAGCGCGATGCCGCCGGCCACGATCATCTGCAGCGGCGGAATGCGCCAGCGCCGCGCGCGCTGGCGGAATACCGGATAGAGGAGCAGGGCGAGTACGAGCACGAAGATCGCCGTGCCTGCCCAGAACATCGCCCACCATAGATAGGCCACCTCGCGTGCGGCCGCACCGCTCGGCTGCAGCGCCGATTGCGGGCCCGTGCAACCTGCAAACAGAAACAAGGCTGCGGGTGCCAAGCCGGCCAAATGCCGGGTAAAGGCCGCTGGCGGGATCATCGGCGCCGACACCTCGTCTTCTTCGGGAAAGAGGATCACCGGCTGCTTGCCGGCCTTCACTATCCTCCCCCCGTATCGGTTCCGGTACCTGGCTGTTCCTCCTCGCCGCTGTCGTCGGGCTGCTGGTAGCGACCGCCTTCCTCGAAGCCGAGTTCGGCGGCGTAGTTCTCGATTCCGCTCAGCGTCTCGATATAGGCGACAATCTCCCACGCCGTCTTGCGCGGCAGCATGGAAGCCCAGGCAGGCATGCCGTTGCCGCGCCCGTGCATGATGCTGAGGTAGATCTGCGCCGGCTCGCCGCCATAGATCCATTCATTGTCGCTGAGCGGCGGCCCCATGCCGCCACCACCGAGCGGAGCGTGACAGCCGGCGCAATTATAGGCCGCGAAGTGGCGCTCGCCGGCGGCGATGGCATCACTATCGCCGGAATAGGGATTCTCGATCTGCGGATCGACGCGCGCCGTTCCGGGGAAGAGAGTCGTCGCTGGAACGAGGATCGAGCGCCCATCGCCGGTCGGCAGGCGGCTTTCCCAAATGCCCTCCGGCTCCTCTATGTCCGGCGTAAAGGTGCCGGCAGGCGACCGTGCCTGCTGCGGCTCGACAGGTTCCGCCGGCGCTGCAGGCGCATCCGGTCCTGCGGGTTCGGTCACTTGGCCCGGCTCGGCCCCGTCGCCGGGTTCGCCAGGCTCAGCCGGCTCCACAGCTTCAGCGGGATCGGCCGGTTCGGCGCCATCGGTGGCCTGCGCAAGCTCGGTGGAACCAGTGGTCTCGGTTCGGTCCGTGGCAGCCTGCTCCCGTACCGTCGCAAGAGGGTCGATCCGCGTGTCCGTCTCGGCGGTGTCATCCGATTGGTCGCAAGCGACGATGACGAGCCCCAGCGCCAATATCGCACTGCTCCGGCCGCTTGCCCGCATTCTTGGAGTCATTTGCCTGCTCCTTGATCGTGCCTCTTCACCCGTCCACCAGCGGCACGCCGTATTCCTCGAGCACGGCGTCGATATCGTCCTGCCGGCGCTGCAGGAAATCGTCCAACTGCTCCTTCAGCGCCTGGTCATCCTTGCGCACGCCCATTGCAATCGAGAAGGCGAAGCGGAGAGATGAGACTTCCTCGGTGTCGGTGATCGGCACCGCCCTCATGGCGACCGGCGCCCGGGTGGCGAAGTAGCCGCCGAGCGGCCCCCAGACTGCAGCGACGTCGAGCTTGCCCGAAGCCACCGCGTCGATTATGCGCGCCGGCGGGTTCGGCTCGCGGTAATCGCCATAGATCATGTAGCCGGAGACATTGTCGACGATACCCTGGCTGCCCAGCGCATGGGCGGGCGGGGTGTTGGCGCCGTCGTCACCGATCAGGTGCACGCCAATTTTCAGCTCTTTCAGGCGCGGATCGCTGATGGAGTGGAGATCGAGGCCACTTTCGTCACGATAGACGTAGACATAGGTCGAGCGGTAATACGGCTCTGTCGTCTCCACCAGCTCATAGCCCGCTGGCACGCCCATTATGACGTCGCAGTTGCCGGCCTTGAGCGTGTTGCGGACGAAGCCGCGCCGCTGCGCCCACCAAGTATAGGAAAGCTCTACGCCGAAATCCTCGGCGATCATTTCCGCTATCCTGTTCTCAAAGCCCCCGCCCTCTTCGTTCGAGAAGGGCAAATTGTTGGGGTCGGAGCACACCCGCAGCTGGCGCATCTCGGCCGCCGCACTTTGAGCAAGCACGACACTGGCAAAGGCGGCGGAGAGCCCGACGCAGACCCGTTTGTTCAGATGGGATACCGTCATTGCCCTTCCTCTCCGCCGGGCGTGGGTTCATCAGGTGCTGGCGCCGGAGGTGCAGGCTCGGGCGGCGTCTCCGCCTCGGCACCCTCCCCCTGCTCCACGCTGGGTTCGGCATCGGTGCCCTGTTCCGTCGGCGGAAGTGGAGCTTCGGTCTCCTCTTGCGGCTCAGGAGGTGCGGCGTCAGTCGCAGGCTCGGTATCGGCCGGTGGAGCTTCTTGCGGGGTGGTATCCGCCCGCTCCTCGGGCAGAGCGAAGACGTAGAGCGTGCCGCCTGGACCGGTGTGCTGCGGCAGATCCTGCATCGCGCCGACGAAGCCGAGCGCCCCGAAGGGCACGTTGGTGTCGAGATCGCCGGCCACGACCGCGCCGGACCACCCACCGACGCCCGCGAGCACGGCGACATATTGCCTACCCTCCGGTCCCTGATAGGTAATCGGCTGGCCGATAATCCCTGAATCGACGCGGAACTGCCATAGAAGCTCGCCCGAGCGCGCGTCCACCGCCTTGAACCAGCGGTCCATGGTTCCATAGAAGGCGACGTCGCCCGCCGTCACAACGGTGCCGCTCCAGACCGGGAAATTCTCCTCGATCGTCCAGACCTTCTCGGCGTTGACGGGATCCCAAGCCATGTATTCGCCGCGATAGCCGCCGGGACCGGCATACATCTCCACCTCGGCGCCGACGAAGGGCGTGCCGGCAATGTAGTTCGTCTCAACCACCTTCATGTCCATGCAAAGATGCTGGTGCGGCACGTAGACGAGGCCCGTCTGCGGAGAATAGGCGGAGGGCTGCCAATCCTTCGCACCGGGGGCGGCGGGGCAGATGTCGCGCGTGATCTCGCCTTCCTTCGGCTCCTTCTCCGCCACCTCGATCGGCCGGCCGGTCTCAAGGTCGATGCCGCGCGTGACGGTCACATGCTCGTATTCTTCCGCCGAGAGCACCTCGCCTGTCTCCCGGTCCACCACATACATGTGGCCGTTGCGCTCCGGCCGGATGAGCACTTGTCGCATCTGGCCGTCGATCTCCAGGTCGACCAGGATGTTCTCGTTCACCCCGTCATAGTCATAGAGATCGTGAGGTCCCCATTGATACGCCCAGCGCGCCATGCCGGTGTCCGGATTGCGCGCGAAGATGGAAGCCGCCCACTTGTTGTCGCCCAGCCGCTGGTTATGGTTCCACGGGCCGGGATTGGCGGTGCCGTAGTAGATGAGGTCCAGCTCCGGATCGTAGGAGATCCAGCCCCACACCGTGCCGCCGCCGATCTGCCAGCGCTCCGGCGGCCAGGTCTTCACGCCGAGGTCAGGCTCGGCATCCTGGGGATAAGGCGGCTGGAAGTCCTCGCCAATGAGCACCTCCTCGTCCGGCCCGGTGGAATAGGCGCGCCAGGCGATCTCGCCCGTTTCCACGTCGAGCGCGGTCAGCCAGCCGCGCACGCCCATCTCGCCGCCGCTGTTGCCGACCAGAACCTTGTCCTTCACCACCAGCGGCGCCATGGTCATGGTCTCGCCGCGGTTGATGTCGCCTAGCTTGGTCTTCCAAACTTCTTCGCCGGTTTCGGCGTCCACGGCGACCGTATGGTTGTCGAGCGTGTTGTAGAAGATCTTGCCGTCGAGATAGGCGGCGCCGCGGTTAACCACATCGCAACAGGCGACGCCCTGCGCCGCACGGTCCGGCTTCGGCTCGTAGGACCACTTCACCGAGCCGTCGGCGAGGTCTAGGGCGTAGAGGATATTCGGCCACGGGGTGACGATGTACATCGTGTCGCCCACGACGAGCGGCGCGGCCTCATGCCCGCGCACCAGCCCGGTGGAAAAGGTCCACGCTACCTGCAGGTCCTGCACGTTCTCGGCGTCGATCTGGTCGAGACCGCTGAAACGGGTCGAGGCGTAGTTCTTCGCCGGCATCACCCATTGCGTGTCGTCCTGGGAAAGCTCGATCAGGTTTTCATTGGCATGAGCGCCGGAAAGAAAGGCGCAAAAAAACGCGGCTGCGCTGACGGTTGAGGCAAAGCCACGCCCTCCGGCAGGAACTGCGCTGCCCGTGGCCGGTTTGGCGATGTTCATTATCCCTCCCTGTATTGCGTTGCCGGACCGCCACCGCCTTCCCCCGTCGGGCAGCCCGGATCGGTCCGAAATGTCTCTGACGAGGGCGGAACAATGTCGGCTGGGGAAAGTTCCGGCAAAACGTCCTCTCGGGGACATTGACTTCCAGTTGCCGAAGAAACGGGGATGAAATGCGCGCAACAGCGACCGTTGCAATGGCCGCCATGGCCGTCACCTTTCCCGGTACGACCGCAGCGCTCGCCGGAGGAGACTTCGAACTGGGCCGGGCGAAATCGCTGCAGTGCGTCGCCTGCCACGGCGAGCGGGGGATGACGCCCAATCCAATGTTTCCGCATCTGGCCGGTCAGAACGCCGCTTATCTCGAAGTACAGCTCGAACACTTCAGGACGGGCCAGCGGTACAACGCCATCATGACCCCCGTCGCCGAGGCACTCACGCGCGAGGACATCGAAGATCTCGCCACCTACTTCAGCTCCGTCGGTCCGCTGGCCGATGCACCATAGTCCGCGCCTCGCACCGAAGGAGCGGGAAACAGGGAGGAGCCGTTGCTGCAACCGCCGACGCTTTCGTCCCGGGCTTTCGCTTCAATGTCCCAAGCCCGGCATTGCCGGCGGTCCGCTCGACAAGGTTGGTTGCTGATGGGCGCCTGTGCGCGCCACGACCGGGGCTCCCGCCGAACTGATGGACCTCACCTTCGCGGCCTCGATCCGCAACCTGCCAGATCCCAGGAAGGAGGTTTTTGATGAAGCACCCGCTGACGCATTCCGCGGTCTCGCTCGCCATGGCCTTGAGCTTCGTTGTCCCGCCAGCTGCGGCGCAGCAGCAGCCGACCGAGCCGGAAACGCCGCCGGAGGCGCAACAGGAGGAGGGGCAAGCTGTTTCGCAAGCACAGGGCGGCCAAACGCCCGATTGCGGAAGTCTGCCGGACCATGAACGGCTCACATCCGTGCTGCGGGAGGTGGTGGCGCCAAACGATCCATCCGTCAACGGCGGTCTGGGCAATCACATGTGGGCGGTGGTGGTGAACCGGCAAGGCTTCGTCTGCGTGGTCACGCACTCCGGAGAAGAGTTCGGCGAGCAGTGGCCGGGTAGCCGCGCCATCGCCGCCTCCAAGGCGTATACGGCGAACGCGTTCAGCCTGCCGGCTTTTGCACTGTCGACAGCCAACCTGTACTGGCCGACCCAACCGGGCGGCCCGCTCTTCGGCCTTGAGGCGAGCACATCGGCTTCGAGCGTGGTGCACGAGGGTTCAGCCGAGGACTGGGGTACCGAGCGCGATCCGCTGGTGGGGCAGCGCGTGGGCGGCGTGACAGTATTCGCAGGCGGGCTTGCCCTCTATGCGAGTGAGGGTGAGCTGGTCGGCGCCCTCGGCCTCAGCGGCGACGAAGCCTGCACCGACCACGTGATCGCCTGGAAGATGCGCGATGCGCTCGAGTCGGACCACGTGCCGGACGGCGTGACGGACGCGCACAACGACAACATCATTCACGATCTCACCGTTGATCCCGGCACCGGCAGACAGACGAGCCCGAGCGGCTATGGTCATCCGACTTGCAGTCCTACGGCTGAAGGAATCGTGGAGGACTTCGAGGAGACTCACCCAACAGACGGTGCTCCATAGCGACCCTAGATTGTGCATTGAGAGAACCCCGCACCTGGCAGCCCAGGTACACTCGTGGTCCGGTTTTTCGAGCGAAGCTTTCGATCGCTGTATCGCAGCGCTGATTGGCGTGCGTGGTCATGGCGCTGCCGTGTAATATCTGTCCCATAGCTGACCACTTTGATAGGGATCAGCTAAACTGATTCCATCACATTGTGGGTCTAGACACCTGGTGTGGATTCCATCGCCGCAAGCGATTCTGCGCTGCTGCCTGCGAACCTGTCGCTCTGAGATCAGCCGCTCGCCATCTGACGCTTCAGCGCGTCCGACGCTGGCCCAAAACCGATACGGCAACCTTCCGCCCTTCACCATTTGCCAGCATGGCGAAACCCATGTCGGTCACGTCCTGTTGGAGTATGGTCCCACCATCCTGCGGATCGCTGCTCCATCTCTCGATGAAATGGCGTATGTCCGCGGCTGTCGGCAGCGTTCCGCAGCCGCCGCAGGCGGCCGCGAGCACTCTGAGACTGCTCCAGTCTGCTCTCTCCCCTTCCGGCAAAAGGTCAAACAGGTTATCCGGCCGGTCGACCAAGCTTTCATCCGTGCCGCCTTCTGGCAGTAACTGTCTGGCCGCCTCGCTCAGCGCGTCGCTCGGTTCGACGTGATCCAGCCCCTCGCGTTCCCGCGCCCTGTTGGCCGCCTGCACGGCCTCTCGCGTCTGCTCGGCAGGATCCAGCGCAGCCGGCTCCTCATCCGGTGGGAGCCCCGGCGGTTCGCCGGGGCCGGCAAAGGTCTGCACGGCATAGATTGTGCCACTATCGCCGGCGATTCCGAAGCCGAAGTTTTCGAGCCCCTCCGCCAGAACATTCTCGCGGTGTTCGGGGCTGTTCATCCAGCCTTCCTGGAAACGCTCGACTCGGTCCAGGGTAGGTGGAGTCGGACAGCCGGTGCAGGTGGCGATGTTCTCCGCCACCAGTTTCCAGCGGCTACCGCCCTGGTCGCGATAGCGGTCCTGTACGGTCTCGCCCTCGGGAGATACGTGCGCGTAATAATTCCTTTCGAGCATGTCTTCGGCGTGATTCTGCGCCGCCTCATCAAGGAGACCGCTTCTTTCGAGCGGATCGAGGGCGTGCTCCTCGCGGGCTTCATTGACCAGCGAAAGAGCGCGGTCGCGGAGCTCTTCCAACCCCACCGCTTCGGCTGATGTCGGCGCGGCGTATAGCGTCACGCACAGCGTGAGCATTAGCGGCAAGGCGCGGAGCGGGAGCATCGGACCTTTCCCTCGCGAGCGGCGGCACGCTGAAATCTCAGTTGGCGATCGGGCACCTGCCCGCCTAACGCATGGCCTCCTCGACATCCTGGCAGCGCATCCACCATCGCTGGTCGACTGCCGCTTCCCGCAGCTGTTCGACGACGCCTTCGCCCGAGCCCGACAGATCGACCATACAGAGCCTGTCTCCATCGCTTTCCAGAACACTTATGTTCACGTTCCGACAGCCCTCCGGCATGATATCCCCACTGCTGCCCAGAACCTGCTCGAGCTGTTGTTGTTCCGGACAGGCCGGGATGGAGCCTTGGGCCACGGCGGCTGCGGATGTCATGGCGAGGGCCACGATACCGAATAGGATTGAGCGCATCCGGTTGTTCCTCCTTTGCAGAATACAGATCGTCGTGTCCGGACCGGGCACTGATTTGGTGGCCCGGCCGGGGCAAGCCGCCGATGCGAGCACTACCCCGTAGAGCAGTGCGAACTCGCTCCGGATGGAGCGGCAGGTTGCGGATCCTGACCGCTGGCGTGCCTTCACGGCATCGGCGCTAATGCCGGCGGGCGGGTGCCCTTTACGGGCCTGCTGTGCAAGCAGCCGCCCTATGGCAGCATCCGGGCCATCGAGCTGATCGGTGGCCTATAGCCGTACAGCGGTCCGTCAACTTTCGGGATGCTATGTCGAAAAGCTGCCGTTCCGCTGCCGACCTTAACTAGGTCATTAGTGGCCAACTGCCAATTTTCCTGTAAGCCGACATTGGAGCTGCGTCGGAAAGTCGCCGGTGCGGGCAAGCCAGAACTGCGGACCCGCTTACCGCCGGCGTCCCTCATTGAGGCGTTCCAGCTTTTCTTTTCGTTTCACGATATTTTTGTAGTCCCACTGATGACGCGGGATTCTTCGAGCCACAGCTGCAACTGATCGCGATCGATGTCAGCGGGAGTTGTGAAGCGCTTCCCGGCTGCCCTGAATTTGCCTTCCGTATCCAGGCCCTGGGCCGTGAACGACTGGCCACTCCAGAATAACAAGCGAATGCAATTCTTCAGCTTGCTGTAGCCAACGATCGGTCGCGTCATCAGCCCGAGCGGAGGTGGTGTGCAGCGCGGCTGGCGGCCACCAATGCATCACGCTGAAGACACACCAACTGACGATCATCGATTGCCGACACACGCATATGGCGCACGAGCATAAAAAACCGAACCAGCATCTTTTGGGATGCTAGCATCTTCGGCGGAGAACTCTGTCGTTTCTCACAGCTAAGCTCAGCAACCTGTCATAATGCGTTCAGTGAGACGTCCGTGGTCTTGAAACAACCGTCCGTTCGGGCGTTACTCTGAAGCTGGCCTCGTTACTTGACTATCCTGAAAGTTGCCGTCTTATCCATTGCCGGAACGTCCTAAAAGCCGGGCGGTTCTTGCTGTCTGCCCAGCACAGGTAATAGTGGCGCGTATTCTGTGCTGGCCACCGGTCGTCGCTGAATAATTGCACCAAGCGCTCACTGGTCAAATAAGGCGCAGCATAAACATGGGGCAGCCATGCCACGCCATGCCCGTCAAGCGCCGCAACAAGCGTCAGCGCGCTAGGCAGCCGGGTAATCCGTGTATGAGCTTGATGGGCTACGCCATGATCATCGAACCAATTGGACATTTCGATGTCCCGGTCCTCATCCAGAATCCACGGTAGCTTGGTCAAATCCTGAGGTGTTTGAATGGAAACAGACTCCAGAACCGAAGGCGCCGCCACGACGACATCCCTACCTTCAAGAAGCCGTTCGCAGTTCACCCCCGGCCAGTTACCGTCACCATGCCGGACAGCGGCATCGAAATCACCTAGTGCAAGATCATGCACTGTCGCATCGGCATTGATGCGCAGATCGATTTCCGGGTGACGCTGCACAAACTCACCAAGGCGTGGCAGCAGCCAATGTTGGGCGAAATGCGGCGTCACGGTGATATTGAGGATGTTTTCGTCGCGCCGAAATTGGTCGATATCACCGGCAATCGCCCTGAAATTCCTGAGCAGATTTTCGGCCAAGTCTGCGGCTTCCGGCAACATGACCAGACGATTGCCGGAACGGGTAAACAATTTGCGCTGCAAGCGGTCTTCCAAGCCTCGTAGATGCTGACTTACTGCGCCATGCGTCACCTTGAGCGTATCGGCAGCAGCACCGACAGAGCCGGTTTCATGGACCGCCGCGAAAGCGCGAAGGGAATTCAGCGGCAGCCAAGCGATATCGTTCCGTTTTGTCATGATAGAAAAACTAACAGTAACAAAGCTTTTCTGACAAGCCTTAAGCTCCATTAATTGTTAGATTCTGCAGATCATTAGACGGAGGTAAAATCAAGATGTCATACAGTTTTTCTAACTATCATGCTGAGAATGTCTCCACCCGCCAGGTTCCTGCTTCCGGCATTGATCAGGAGGCAGTTCACCGAATTCGCCACCAGGGACGGATCGAGCGGGCGAAAATTGTTCGTCAGTGCTTTGCAAGACTCAAGCGCATTGCCACGGCAGCTCACTTCGGCGGGGGCATCTCGTGAACCGTCCAGTCAGCGACGTGCAAGCATTTGAAGCCCACGCAACTGACGCCGACCTCGACGATCTTCGCGCGCGGCTGGCCGCGGCGCGGCTGCCGGAGGCCGAGACGGTCTATCGCGCCGCGCCCGGCCCTCGCCGATGGGAACAGGGCGTTCCTCTCGCCGACCTCGTCGATGTCGTGAACTACTGGCGCACCGAGTATGATTGGCGGACGTTCGAGGCGCGCCTCAACCGGATCGGCCAGTTCCGCACGACCATCGACAATCTGGGAATCCACTTCCTGCACCGCCGATCCGCCCGCGCAGGCGCCACGCCCCTGATCCTGACGCACGGCTGGCCAGGCAGCGTTGCCGAGTTCATTGATGTCATAGACGAGCTGGCAGATCCGGAAGATCCAGACACGCCGGCGTTCCACGTCGTGGTCCCGTCGCTGCCAGGGTTTGGTTACAGCGACAAGCCGGCCACCACCGGGTGGGGAATCGAAAAGATCGCGGCCGCATGGGTGGAACTGATGGGAAGGCTCGGCTACGGCAAGTTCGCAGCCCACGGCGGCGACTGGGGAGGTGTGATCACCACGATCCTCGGCGGCAGGTTCCCGGCTCACGTTCTCGGCATCCACACGACGCTCGCACAGGCACCGCCAGGGCTGACGACGGACGGGCTGACGGCGGTCGAGCGCAAATGGACCGAGGAAACCCGCGACTTCTGGCGACACCGCGCGACGTACGCGAAGCAGCAGGCGACCCGACCGCAGACCATCGGCTATTCGCTCGTCGACTCACCGGTCGGGCTTCTTGCCTGGATCCTCGACAAGTTCGCCGAGTGGACAGATACCGAAGACAGCCCGTTCGAGACGATTTCCAGAGATCGCGTTCTTGACGACGTCACCCTGTACTGGCTGACGCGGACCGGCGCATCGGCGGCCCGCATCTACCACGAAAGCCACGGCGGTGTTAACGCGCTCGACCCCGAACTTCGGGTCGATGTCCCGTCAGCAATCAGTATCTATCCCCGCGACATCGAGAAATGTCCGCGTGCGTGGGCACAGGAGCGGTACCGACAGATCGTCCGATGGAGGACGCCCGAGACCGGGGGACATTTCCCGTCGCTGGAGGTTCCCGGGTATTTCGTCAGGGACCTGCAAGAAGGCCTCGCGGCAGTGCTGGCCGCTAGCGGTCGTTGGTCATGACATTGTCGACGCTGGCGTGAAGGCGTGAGACTGATCAGCCCCACCCAGGTGGTCCAGTTTGATTTTTAGTGCATGACCGGCCTGCGGTCCATCGGGATGATGGTTTTGCGGCCGGTGGGCGGTAACTCAATGCGCTATGATGTGGTCTCTTGAAGTGTTTCCTCCATTGCTCAATCAGGATTTGCGCTTCACGCAGCCCGTAGAGATCTCGCCGTCGAGCAATTCGTCGCAAAGTCGGGTGGTCCTCCCCCAATGAAGTGGTCCATACAAACAAGGATAAAGCGGATGCCCGTTCTGCGGAAGGCTGAGGTCAGCTCCGAGCGACGGCGTCCGGCGCCAGACCGATCTCCTGCCCGACGCGAGAAGGTTGCAGTCCCATCTGCGAAAGACTACTTCTCCGGCATGAACGCATTCGGCTGAGGGTTGCCTTCTTGATTTCGCTCCCCGATCGCTGGTAGAGACAATCATCCCTTACGTTTTGTCGCTCTGACCGCCGGCCCGGCCGAAAGGTTGCGAGCCGCGTGAGCTTGATATTTGAGGAAATGCCGGACTGCATTGACCGTGAGCACCTGTCGCGGAGGACGCAGAGACATCGGCTTTGCGGAGGTGGCGCGTGACGACATGGCTGCA
>NZ_JBHSUM010000059.1:0-24474 GCF_042660605.1 Nitratireductor sp. GCM10026969 | reverse complement strand
CGCTGCACCCGGTGCGCGAAGCCCGCTTCGTCATCCCACTGGTGCGCCAGGAGATCGAGGGACGCGGGGCAACGTACCGATACCGGCTCCTGAGCCGCGAGGAGCCCTCCCCGCCGGAGATCGTGCGTGCACGCCTCGGACTCGACAATGGCGTGCCGCTGCTTCGTGTGCGCTGCCTGCATCTGGCCGACAACGCGCCCTACCAGCTCGAGGACCGCTGGATCAATCTCGACGCCGTGCCGGGTGCGCGCACGGCCGATTTCGAGACCGTCAGCCCCAACGAATGGCTGGTGGAGAACGCACCCTTCACCGAGGCCGAGTTCACCTTCCGCGCCGCGGCCGCGGGCCCGGAGGAAGCGGCCGTGCTGCAACTGCGCGCCGGCGAGCCGGTGTTCGTGGGCGAGCGCATCACCTGGCTGCGCGAGCGCCCGATCACGCTGGTCAGCATGATCCACCCGCCATCGCACCGCATGGTGACGCGGCTTTGAGACGTCTCGACAAGTCTCGGGGCAGCGGTTAGAGCGAGAGTGCGCGCCTTGCCGTCGTCCTTCGACAGGCTCAGGATGAGGGCAAGGCATGGCCCGCTCACCGCGATTTCGGCGGATTGAAGCGGGCGCAATATGAGCCCTCACCCTGAGCCCTGAGCTTGCCGACGGGTCGAAGGGCGAGGGCGGGATGACGTGCGTATTGCTCATCGAGTTGCGGCGGCGCACCTTCCCAACGCAACAGAGGAAACCGCATGCCCGCGCGCCAGACGCTGATCGCCCCCTCCATCCTCGCCGCCGATTTCTCCCGCCTGGGCGAGGAGGTCGCCACGGTTGCGGCGGCGGGCGCGGACTGGATCCATCTCGACGTGATGGACGGACATTTCGTCCCCAACATCACCTTCGGCCCGCCGGTGGTGAAGGCGATCCGGGATCGTACCGACAAGCCCTTCGACTGCCATCTGATGATCGCGCCGGCCGATCCCTATATCGCCGCCTTCGCGGAAGCCGGCTGCGACAGCATCACTGTCCACGCCGAGGCCGGGCCGCATCTTCACCGTTCGTTGCAGGCCATCCGCAAGCTCGGCAAGAGGGCCGGCGTCTCGCTCAATCCCGCGACGCCGGAGAGTGCGGTCGAGTATGTGCTGGATACGGTCGACCTGATCCTGGTCATGACGGTCAATCCGGGCTTCGGCGGCCAGGCTTTCATTCCGGCAACGCTCGAAAAGATCCGCCGCATCCGCGCCATGGTCGGCGGCCGGCCGATCGACATTCAGGTGGACGGCGGGGTATCGACGGAAAGCGCGGGCGCCATGGTGGAGGCCGGTGCCAATGTGCTGGTCGCCGGCTCGGCATTGTTCAGGGGTGAGGGCGAGACCGCCTATGCGCGGAACATTGCCGCCCTACGTGAGGCGGCAGCAGGCGCCTGAGATTTGACCACGTGCCGCGAACAAGCGGCTGAAGAGAAAACGGAGGAAAGAACGATGGCAGCAGTTCCGCCCGTTTGCGAATTCGGATGGCCGGCGGTGGACGCCACCCTGCCCGGCACGGACGGCAAGCAGCACAGGATCTTCGACCAGGCCGGACCGAACGGACTGGTCGTGGCCTTCATCTGCAATCACTGTCCGTATGTGAAGGCCGTGATCCGCCGTATCGTGCGCGATGCAAACGATCTCAAGGCGCACGGCATCGGCTTCGTCGCCATCAATGCGAACGATGCCGAGACCTACCCCGAGGACTCCTTCGACAATATGGCGGCATTCGCCCGCGAGCACGACTTCACCTTCCCCTACCTCCACGACGCGGACCAGACCGTGGCGCGCGCCTACGACGCCGTGTGTACGCCGGACTTCTTCGGCTTCAACGCCGATTTGAAGCTGCAGTACCGCGGTCGACTTGACGCCTCCCGCAAGGAGGAAGGTGCAGGGGATCTCAGGCGCGACCTTTACGAGGCGATGGTCCAGGTGGCGGAGACGGGCAAGGGGCCTCAGGACCAGATCCCCTCCATGGGCTGCTCGATCAAGTGGAAGGACGCGGCCTGAGCGCCTCCACCCGCCGTCATCCCGGAAGCCGGAGCGATAGCGCAGGCTGTCCGGGATCCATTCCGTGGCTCATACAGGTTCCGGAATGGATCCCGGCTCGCGGTCGCTTGCGCTCCCTTGGGCGGGATGACGCGTCGGAGGAGTGAAAAGCGGCGGCCCTTCCGTGAAGGGGGAACATGTGCACTCGAAACCTAGTGCGCCTCTTCCCAATTGTCGGCGGCGCGCGCATCCACCTTCAGCGGCACCGACAGGGCGCGGGCGGGCCAGGCCGCGCCCTCCATCACCGTGCGGATGACGGGGATCGCCGCTTCCACCGCCTCCTCCGGCGCCTCGAAGACGAGCTCGTCGTGCACCTGCAGGAGCATGTCGACATTGCCGAGCCCGGCGTCGGCAAGGGCCGCGTCCATGCGGGCCATGGCACGGCGGATGATGTCGGCCGCCGAACCCTGGATCGGCGCGTTGATGGCGGCGCGCTCGTTGAAGGCGCGCACGGAGGGGTTCGACGAGCGGATCTCGGTATAGTGCGCGCGGCGGCCAAAGATCGTCTCGACATAGCCCTTCTCTCGGCAGAAGGCCTTGGTGCGGTCCATGTAGTCCCGGATTCCTGGAAAGCGCTCGAAATAGCGCTTGATGTAGGCGCCGGCCTCCTCGCGCGGGATAGCGAGCTGGTTGGCGAGTCCGAACGCCGATATCCCGTAGATGATGCCGAAATTGATCGCCTTGGCGCGCCGGCGCACCTCGCCGGGCATGCCTTCCACCGGCACGCCGAACATCTCCGAGGCGGTCATTGCGTGGATGTCGAGCCCGTCGGCGAAGGCCTGCTTCAATTGGGGGATGTCGGCCACGTGGGCGAGCACCCTGAGCTCGATCTGGCTGTAGTCCGCGGAGATCAGCTTGCGGCCGGGGGCGGCGATGAAGGCCGTGCGGATCTTGCGGCCCTCCGGCGTCCGCACCGGGATATTCTGCAGGTTGGGCTCGGAGGAGGACAGCCGCCCGGTCGTTGTGGAGGCGAGTGAATAGGAAGTGTGAACGCGCCCCGTCTCGGGATGGATGTAGCCGGGGAGCGCGTCCGTGTACGTGGACTTCAGCTTGGTGACCTGGCGCCAGTCGACGATCTTGCGCGGCAGCTCGTGCCCGGCGGCGGCGAGTTCTTCCAGCACCTGGGCCGAGGTCGACCACTGGCCGGACTTGGTCTTCGCCCCGCCGGGAAGGCCCATCCGCCCGAAGAGGATTTCGCCCAACTGCTTGGGCGAGCCGATGGTGAAGCGGCCGCCGGCGAGTTCGTAGATCTCCTCCTCCATGGCGGCCGCCGTCTGCGCGAAGTCGCCCGACATGCGGGAAAGGATCTGCCGGTCGACCGTTATGCCGCGGTGCTCCATCCGGCCGATGACCGAAATCATCGGCCGCTCCAGCCGCTCGTAGACGGAGACGAGTCCATTCGCCGCCAGCCGCGGCTTGAGAACCTTCCAGAGCCGGAGCGTGATATCGGCGTCCTCGGCGGCATAGGTCGTGGCGCGCTCGAGATCGACCATGTCGAAGGTCACCTTCGATCGGCCGGAGCCCGTCAGGTCCTTGTAGGAGAGTGGCATGTGGCCCAGCCAGCGCTCCGAAAGTGCATCCATGCCGTGCGCCTGAATGCCCGCTTCCAGCACGTAGGAGATAAGCATGGTGTCGTCGTAAGGCGCCACGTCGATGCCGTGCCGGTAAAGCAGCAGCCAGTCGAACTTGAGGTTCTGGCCGATCTTCAACACCGAGGGATCCTGCAGGAGCGGGCGCAGCACGGCGAGCGCGGCGTCCTGTTCGATCTGCCCGTCGAGCAGCCCGCCGCCCAGAAGGTCGCTGTTGCCGCTCTTGTGGTTCAACGGCACGTAGGCCGCCCGGCCGGGCGCGGTGGCAAGCGAAAAACCGCACAGCTCCGCCTGCATCGGATCGAGCGAGGAGGTCTCGGTGTCGAAGGCGAGAAGGCCGGTCTCGCGCGCCTCGTCGACCCAATGGTTCAGCGTCTCCAGATCGCGAATGCAGACATAGCCGGAATGGTCGATCGGCTCGGCCGCCGCCGCCTCGGCCAGCTTTTTGGCAAGCGTCTGCGGCGTATTGGCGCCGTCGGTCCTGTCGGGCGCCACCTCGCCCTCGGCGCCCGGCTCCTCGGTCCCGGAGGCAGGCACAGTAAGGTCCGGCCCGTGCACGGCGCCGCCGGCCTCCACCGCGACGGGAGCAGGCTCGACCTCGCCCGCATCGGTACCGGTCGCCTCGGCAACGCGCCGGGTGAGCGAGGAGAATTCCATCGTCTTCAGAAAGGCGATCAGCTTCGGCCCGTCCGGCGGGTTGAGCGCCAGGGAATCGAGCGGCGAATCCACCGGCACGTCGTTCTTCAGCCGCACGAGCTCGCGCGAGATGCGCGCATTGTCGGCATGCGTAGTCAGGTTCTCGCGCCGCTTGTTCTGCTTGATCTCGTGCGCGCGGGAAAGCAGCGTGTCGAGATCGCCATATTCATCGAGAAGCTGCGCCGCCGTCTTCGGCCCGATTCCGGGTACGCCGGGCACGTTGTCGATCGTGTCGCCCGTCAGTGCCTGCAGGTCGATCATCTTCTCCGGCGGCACGCCGAATTTCTCGATCACTTCCGGCACGCGGATCTCGCGATCCTTCATGGGATCGTACATGGCCACGCACGGCCCCACGAGCTGCATCAGATCCTTGTCGGAGGAGATGATGGTGGCATCGCCGCCCGCCTCCACCGCCAGCCGCGCATAGGTGGCGATGAGATCGTCGGCCTCGAAGCCCTCCATCTCGATGCAGGGCAGATCGAAGGCCCGCGTTGCCTCGCGGATCAGGCCGAATTGCGGGATCAGATCTTCCGGCGGCTCGGTGCGGTTGGCCTTGTACTCGGGATAGAGCTCGTTGCGGAATGTCTTGGAGGAATAATCGAAGATGACGGCGAAATGGGTCGGCGTGACGCCGACATCCGTATCGCGCGCATTGCGCAGGAGCTTCCACAGCATATTGCAGAAGCCCGACACGGCGCCGACCGGCAGTCCGTCGGACTTGCGGGCCAGGGGAGGAAGGGCGTGATAGGCTCGAAAGATGTAGCCCGAGCCGTCGACAAGGAAAAGATGATCACCTTTTTTCATGGGTCAAACGGGTAGCGCGGCGCGTCTGCGCTGTCCATCCTTTAGACATTCGGCGAAATCGGCTTGCCGCCACATCATGACGCGACCGCAAGAGGTAACGTAAATATTACGAAGGTGTAATCTTCCGGCCCTTGAATAGTCGTTTTCGCGAACAAAATATGGGGGATCGGCAATATTCCGCCGAGTCCGGGAATGGCCCGTCCCCCGCCTGAACCGGACATATGGCGGCAGCCTACCCCCTCTCCGGCTGCCGCACATACTGCAAGGCCGCCGTGGCTTCCCCTCCGCCACGGCGGCACTTTTTTGCGTAATGCGGCATGCCGGCCCGGCTGCGGGGCTCCTTCCCGACTTTGCAAAAGTGCGGCCAAGACGATAAACCCCCCCGAAACCCATCCTGCCTTCGGCCGTCCGGCCCCAGATCGGAGATATTCATGCCTGATTTCGACGTGCTTTGCATCGGCAACGCCATCGTGGACATCATCGCCCGCTGCGACGAAGCGTTTCTCGTCGACAACGACATCATCAAGGGTGCGATGAACCTGATCGACGTCGAGCGCTCCGCGCTTCTTTACGAGCGGATGGGCCCTGCCGTCGAGACTTCGGGCGGCAGCGCCGGGAACACGGCGGCGGGCGTGGCCGGGCTGGGCGGCACGGCGGCCTTCTTCGGCAAGGTTTCGAACGATCATCTGGGCGAGGTCTATGCCCACGACATCCGCGCCCAGGGAGTGGCCTTCGATACGCGGCCGCTGATGGGCCATCCGCCGACCGCGCGTTCGATGATCTTCGTCACCGCCGACGGCGAGCGGTCCATGAACACCTATCTCGGCGCCTGCGTGGAGCTTGGCCCCGAGGATGTCGAGGAGGACAAGGCGCGCGCCGCCAAGGTTGCCTATTTCGAGGGCTATCTGTGGGACCCGCCGCGGGCGAAGGAGGCCATCCGCACGACGGCCGAGATCGCCCATGCCGCCGGCCGCGAGGTTTCCATGTCGCTGTCCGACCCCTTCTGCGTCGACCGCTATCGCCAGGAATTCCTGGAGCTGATGCGCTCGGGCACGGTGGACATCGTCTTCGCCAACGAGCACGAGCTGATGTCGCTCTACCAGACCGCCTCCTTCGAGACGGCTCTGGAGGCCATCCGCGCCGACTGCCGGCTTGCCGTCGTCACCCGCTCGGAGAACGGGTCGATCGCCATGACACACGAGGAGAAAGTGGCGGTGGATGCGATGCCGGTGAGCAATGTGGTCGACACCACCGGCGCCGGCGACCTTTACGCCGCCGGCTTCCTCTACGGCTACACCCGGGGGCGGGGCCTGGCGGACTGTGCCCGACTGGGCTCTCTGGCGGCTGCGCAGGTGATCGGACAGATCGGCCCGCGCCTGCAGACGAGCCTCAAGGACACGGCCCAGCAGGCGGGGCTGCTTTAAATCTAGATCAGTTCACCGTTTCACGGAAACGGTGAACTGGACAGGTTGAGCCACGGTCGCCTCCTGCCGTCATCCCGGCCAAGCGGCAAAGCCGCGCCGAGCCGGGCCCCATTGAGAGGCGCGGCCGTTTTCCACAGAAAACGCTCCCGGTTCTGAGACAGCATCATCGAGAACCGGGCCGTTCTCGATAATGTTCTGACCAATGGGTCCCGGATAGCCCTTCGGGCTTCCGGGATGACGCGAGGGAACGGACGCCGGGGGCGATCACACGTTGGCCGAAAGCGGGCAACACCTGCGGTCTTGCCTAAGACGCCGAATCTCGGGCATTGGTATCGGTAACACCGTCTTCGCCGTTGGCAGGCTGGTCATTTGCGGCCTCCCCCTTCGGGCCGCCTTTGGCAACACCCACCATGGCCGGCCGCAGAACGCGATCTGCGATCACATAGCCGGTCTGCACCACCTGCACCACCGTATTGGCCGGAACCTCCGGATTCGGGACCTCGAACATGGCCTGGTGGAAATGCGGGTCGAATTTTTCGCCCTGGGGGTCGATGCGCTTGACGCCGTGGCGCTCTAGCGTCGACAGCATGGCGCGCTCGGTCATCTCGACGCCCTCTATCAGCGCCTTGAGGCCGGGCTCCGCATTCTCGCGGGCTTCCGCCGGCACCGCTTCGAGCGCGCGCTGGAGATTGTCCGAGACCGTCAGCATGTCGCGAGCGAAGTTGGCGATGCCGAAATTGCGGGCGTCGACGACATCGCGCTGGGTGCGCTTGCGGAGATTCTCCATTTCCGCGGCAAGCCGCATCGCGCGCTCTTTCAATTCTTCGTTCTCCTGGGCCAGGCGCACGAGGACATCCTCTTCCGACACGCCGGCCTCGTTGCCCTCGCCCTCCGCGGGCGCCGCCTCGGCCTCGGCCTGGACAACCTCTTCCTCGGGGTTTTCGTTCTGCGGTGCGTTGTCGTCCTTGGGGTGTGTACTCATTGCCTGTCCGTCTTGCGGTTATCCTTGCGATAGTCGGGCCGGATATCGAGGTTCGGGACCGCGAAATCAAGGGGCTGCTAAGAACCGCGGGGCGCGGGCGGAAGTCCCGTCCCTCCCATGGGAACGGTGCGGATATGCATTTCGAAGCCGGCGATCAGGGGCCGGGCCTCCTCGATCGCGGCGCGCACCCCGGGCAGGGAGAGCGCGGCCTTGTGGCTTTCTTCGCTCTCCCAAACCTCCGTGATCCAGATCGCGTCCTCGTCCTGCTCGTCGCCGGCGATCACATAGCTGAGGCAGCCGGGCATCTCGCCGCTCGAGTCGAGCAGGAGCGCGATGAGCGCCACGCGCCTGCCCGGCTGGGCGCGCATCTTTCCAATCAGGCCGAACACGTCCCCTCCCCCGTGCTTAACGCAAAAGCCGGCCCACGAGCTGGGCCGTATAGTCGACCATCGGCACGATGCGCGCATAGTTGAGCCGCGTCGGGCCGATGATGCCGAGCGCGCCGATGACCCGCGATTCCTGGTCGTGATAGGGCGCAACAATCAGCGACGAGCCGGAGAGTGAAAAGAGCTTGTTCTCCGAGCCGATGAAAATGCGCACGCCGTGCCCTTCCTCGGCCAGCTCCAGAAGCTGGATCAGGCCCTCCTTGGTCTCCAGGTCTTGGAAGAGATGGCGCAGGAGTTCGATATCGGCCTGGGCGGTGACGTTTTCGAGCAGGTTCGCCCGGCCGCGCACGATGAGTCGCGCAGGTACGTCGCTGTCCTGACCGGCCCAAACCGCCAGGCCCTGCTCGACCAGCGACTGGGACAGCGAATCCAGGGCGGCGCGGGTCTCCTCCTTGAGCCGCTCGACCTCGTTGCGCGCCTCGGCGAGCGTGCGGCCGCGAATATGCGCGTTCAGGAAGTTCGAGGCCTCGACGAGCTGCGACGCGGTCACGCCGGCCGGCAGATCGAGAACACGGTTTTCCACCTCTCCGTTCTGCGAGACCAGCACCGCGAGCGCCTTGGTCGGTTCGAGCTGGATGAATTCGATATGCTTCAGCGGCGCCTCGGTCTTGGCCGCCAGCACAACGCCGGCGCCACGGGAGAGGCCGGAAAGCATCTGGCTGGCCTCGGTCAGCATGTGTTCGAGCGACTGGCCATTGCCGGCGGCCCTGACCTGCGCCTCGATCACCTGCCGTTCTTCTTCCGACAGGTCACCGATCTCCATGAAGGCGTCGACGAAGAAGCGCAGCCCCTGCTGGGTCGGCAGGCGGCCGGACGAGATATGCGGGGCATAGATGAGACCCAACTGTTCAAGGTCGCTCATCACGTTGCGCACGGTGGCCGGCGAAAGCTGCGTCGACAAAAGGCGCGAAAGATTGCGCGAGCCGACCGGCTCGCCCTCGCGCAGATAGGTCTCGACGAGAAGACGGAAGATGTCGCGCGATCGCGCATCCATGGATTGAAGGTTCTGATCCGTGACTGGCTTGGTCATGCGTCTCTGCCTCCTTCCCGAAATATAAGCAGGGGCGGGACGAACACAACTGCCGCGACGGCGCATGCCCATTCCCGTTTTCCTTTGCGTCGCGCCGCCTGGAAAGCTAAAAGCCGCGCACGAGCGACCAGCCATCAAGCCAAAAGCCGGAGAGCGACACCCATGCGACCATCACGACGGCAACCCGACGAAATGCGCGCCGTGAGCTTCGAACGCGGCATCTCCAGGCATGCGGAGGGTTCTTGCCTCGTCAGGTTCGGCGACACGCAGGTCCTGTGCACCGCCAGCCTGGAAGAAAGGGTGCCCTCCTGGCTGCGCAACTCGGGCAAGGGCTGGGTAACGGCGGAATACGGCATGCTGCCGCGCTCGACGGGCGATCGCATGCGCCGCGAGGCGGCATCCGGAAAGCAGGGCGGCCGCACGCTGGAGATCCAGCGCCTGGTGGGCCGCAGCCTGCGCTCGGTTGTGGATCTGCAGGCGCTGGGCGAGATGCAGATCACGGTCGATTGCGACGTGCTCCAGGCTGACGGCGGCACGCGCACGGCGGCGATCACCGGCGGCTTCGTCGCGCTCCACGATTGCCTGTCCTGGATGCAGACACGGCAGATGATCACGCTCGAACGCGTCCTCAAGGACCACGTGGCTGCGATCTCCTGCGGGATTTTCGGCGGCCAGCCGGTGCTCGACCTCGATTATGCCGAGGATTCGGCGGCGGAGACGGACGCCAATTTCGTCATGACCGGCAAGGGCGGCATCGTCGAGATCCAGGGAACGGCCGAGGGGACGCCGTTCTCGGAGGACGAGTTCATGCAACTCCTGGGACTTGCCCGCAAGGGCGTTACCCGGCTGGTCGAACTGCAGAAGATGGCGGTTTCCTAGAGGCATTTGCGATGAAGCCGGCGGGCATACTCGAAGCGGCGCTGTATGTGAACGACCTTGAGGAGGCCGAGCGCTTCTACGGCGATATACTCGGCCTGGAACGCATAACGAAGGTTGAAGGGCGGCACGTCTTCTTCCGCTGCGGGAATGCGGTGGTCCTTCTGTTCGACCCCGATGCCACGGAAATTCCGCCGCCGCCCGATGCGCGGCTTCCGGTGCCGCCGCACGGCGCGCGCGGTCCGGGACACCTGTGCTTTTCGGCCGGCGCCAAGGAGATCGAAGCCTGGAGAAAGCATCTCGAGGCGCAAGGCATCGCCATCGAGGCCGATTTCGAATGGCCGAAAGGGGGCCGTTCCATCTATTTTCGCGACCCGTTCGGCAACTCGCTGGAATTCGCCGAACCGCGCATCTGGGGGATCTCGTGAGAGCGATCGACGGCAGGAGATTCGTTCTGGCCAGCCACAATGCGGGCAAGCTCGGCGAGTTCGACGGGCTCCTGGCGCCCTTCGGCTACGAGGTGCATTCGGCCGGGGAGCTGGGTCTGCCGGAGCCGGAGGAAACCGGCACCACCTTCGAGGAAAACGCCTATATCAAGGCCTTCGCCGCCGCCAAGGCGACCGGGCTGCCGGCCCTTTCCGACGATTCGGGCATGTGTGCCGAGGCGCTGGACGGCCGGCCGGGCGTCCACACGGCCGACTGGGCGACCCTTTCCGACGGCAGCCGCGATTTTTACGTCGCAATGGAGAAGGTGGAGAAGCTGTTGCGGGAAAAAGGCGCGTCGACGCCGGACGAGCGGCGGGCACGCTTCGTGGCGGTCCTGTGCCTGTGCTTTCCCGATGGCGAGGCGGAATATTACCGCGGCGAGGCGCCAGGCCACCTCATCTGGCCGCCGCGCGGGAACCTCGGCTTCGGCTACGATCCCGTCTTCCAGCCTGACGGTCATGAACGGACTTTCGGCGAAATGACCGCCGAGGAAAAGCACGGCTGGAAGCCGGGGCATGAAGAAGCGCTGTCGCATCGTGCGCGGGCGTTCAGGACCTTCGCCCGGGCGCGGCTGGGGGTTGCATGACACAGGGCCTGGCGGACGGCCCCGGCTTCGGCGTCTACGTGCACTGGCCGTTCTGCGCGGCCAAGTGCCCCTACTGCGACTTCAACAGCCATGTGCGCCACCAGCCGGTGGACCAACAGCGCTTCGCCGCCGCCTTTCGACGCGAGCTTGCCGCCATGCGCGAACGCACCGGCCCGCGCACCGTCTCCAGCATCTTTCTGGGCGGCGGCACACCGTCCCTGATGGCGCCGGAAACGGTCGGCGCGATCCTCGAAGCGGTGGCGGCGCACTGGACCGTGCCGGACGGCGTGGAAATCACCCTGGAGGCCAACCCCTCCTCGGTGGAAGCGGAGCGCTTCCGCGGCTATCGCGCCGCCGGGGTCGACCGCGTCTCGCTCGGCGTGCAGGCCTTGGACGACCGCGACCTGCGCTTCCTCGGACGGCTGCATACGGTCGAGGAGGCGCTTGCCGCCGTGCGCCTTGCCCGCGAGATCTTTCCGCGCCTCTCCTTCGACCTCATCTATGCCCGGCCCGGGCAAACGGTCGAGGCCTGGCGGGCGGAGCTCGAGAGCGCCATCGGCCACGCGGCCGACCACCTGTCGCTCTATCAGCTCACCCTCGAGGAGGGCACGCCGTTCTACGCGCTGCACAAGGCGGGCAGGCTGGCGGTACCGGATGCGGACCGCGCCGCCGACCTCTACGAGGCGACTCAGGAGGTGACGGCGGCCCGCGGCCTGCCGGCCTACGAAATCTCCAACCACGCCCGGCCTGGAGCGGAGAGCCGGCACAACCTGATCTACTGGCGCTACGGGGAATATGTCGGCGCAGGGCCGGGGGCGCACGGGCGCTTCGTCGAGAACGGCCGGCGCATCGTCACCTTCACCGAGAGGCATCCGGAAACCTGGCTGGACCTGGTGGAACGGAAGAACACCGGCGTGACGGGCGGCGAGGTGCTGTCGCGCACGGAAGAGGCGGACGAGTTCCTGCTGATGGGGCTGCGGCTTGCCGAAGGGATCGACCTTCAACGTTATGCACAGCTTTCCGGCCGCGCGCTGGCGCCCGAACGCGTGACGCTCCTGCGCGCGGAAGGGCTGGTCGCGCCGGTCGGCAATTCCCGCCTGAGGGCGACGCCGGCGGGCATGGCGGTGCTCGACGCACTGGTGGCCGACCTCGCGCGGTGACGCCGGGATTTTTCCTTCCGCCCGAACGCCTTCAGAACCCGGCGAAATTCCCCGATGCGGGGCTCAAGAGACGGGCTTGGCCGTCGGCCACCTCGTAGACCGCATAATTGCGTTGCGTCGTGCCGTCGGCGCGGAAGCGAAAGGTGCCGGTATAGCCGGCATAACCGGTTGTGACCTGCAGATTGGCCGGGGTGAAGGCGGCCGCACCGCCCTGCCGGGCCAGGCGTGCCGCGAGAATGACCGCATCATAGGCGAGCGCCGAGGTGACAGACGGCTCGGCGCCGAAGCGTTGCGCGTATTTGCGCTTGTATGCCTCCAGCCGCGCGTGGTCGGTGTCGGCGAACCAGGCACCCTGAAGGGACGGATCGGAAAGGTCGGCGCTTGCCCACTGCCCGGTGCCGAGCAGCTTCTTGCCGGAAAGGTCGACGCCCAGGGACGTGAGCGTGGACGCGACGGCGCCGGGAGTGTTGCCGCCGTCGGGCAGGAAGACGGCGTCCGCCTGATCGACCGCCACCGCCACCTCCCGCACCGCTGCCTGGAGCGAGGCGCCGTCATAGTCGTAGCGGGCAAGCGCCACCAGTTCGCCGCCACGGCCCTGCAAGGTGCGGCGCGCCTCCGTCTCGGCAAGGTCGCCGGCCGCGCCGTTCGGCACGACGGCGACCACTCTCGTAAATCCCTGCCCGACGGCATAGGTCAGGATCCGATCGACAAGCCCGCCGGGCAGATAGGAATTGAGGTAGACGCCGGGCGCGGCCACCCTTCGGTCCGATGAAAAGGCCATGACCGGGATACGCTGGGGGGAGAGGACCGAGGCGACCTGACGCACATTGGGCGCAAAGAGCGGCCCCAGCACCAGTGCTGCACCTTCGGCCGCCGCGCTTTGTGCGGCGGCAGCGGCTCCGGCTTCCCTTCCCGCCGTATCCTTGACGACGATCTGGAGCGAATCGGCGCCGGCGTCGTCCACCGCCATCTGTGCGGCGTTTCTCAGTTCGGCCGCCACGCGGGCGCCGTTGCCGTCACCGCTGAGCGGCAGGAGAAGCGCAAGCCGTGTCTCGCCATTGCCGATGGTTTCACCCTGCACGGCCTGCGGCAGCCGGGATCCGGGATCGATGCCCGGCTGCGGCACGGGCAACCCGGACGGGACGTGCTGCATGCCGCACGCGGTCAGAATGGCCGCCAAGAGGAGGGCCAAGACCGCCCGTGAGAACCCGCCCTTGAAAAAGCTCACCTGTCCGCCCCCTGTCTTCGCATCCGAAGGCGCGGAATTTGCAACCGCCCGTCCGCCATGTCAAAGACGTTGGGGGCGCGGTGCGCAATTGCCGCAAAGAAGGTGAGGCGTGAAAATCGAGGAATCCGGCAGGCAGGGGCGTTTCGTCATCGGCGGCGCGGAGATCGCGGCGCCGCCGCTGGAGCCGGCGCTCTATCTCGTCGCCACGCCGATCGGCAATCTTTCCGACATCACGCTGCGCGCGCTGGAAACGCTCGCCGCCGCCGACATACTGGCATGCGAGGACACGCGGGTCACCCGCGTGCTTCTGGAGCGCTACGGCATCCGCCGGCGCATGAGGGCCTATCACGAGCATAACGAAGCCCAGGCCGCACCGGGGCTGATCGCGGCGATCGCGGAAGGCAAAAGTGTCGCGCTCGCCAGCGACGCCGGCACGCCGCTCGTCTCCGATCCGGGCTTCCGGCTGGTCCGGGCGGCGCAGGAAAAGGGCGTGCGCGTGGTGCCGGTGCCCGGTCCTTCCGCCGTGCTGGCGGCGCTGACGGCATCCGGACTTCCGACGGATTCATTTTTATTTGCCGGCTTCTTATCTGCCAAAGCGGGGCAACGCAGAAGCCGGCTGGAGGCGCTCGCCACGGTTTCCTCCGTACTTGTCTTCTTCGAATCGCCACGCCGGCTGGCGGCGAGCCTTGCCGCTATGGCCGAAATGCTTGGTGACCGGGAAGCCGTGGTGGCACGTGAGTTGACCAAGGCCTTCGAGGAGGTTCGACGGGGAACGCTCATCGAACTTGCCGCCCATTACGATGCGGCCGGCGCGCCGCGCGGCGAGGTGGTGGTGTGCGTGGCCCCGCCGCTGGAAGCGCCGAGGGACGCCGACGAGACCGACCGCCTGCTCCTGGCGCTCTCCACCGAGATGGCGGCGTCCAAGGCGGCCGGCGAGGCGGCGCGCATGACCGGGACGAAGAAATCCGATCTCTATCAGCGGCTGCTGGCGCTCAAGAAGGCCGGCGACGATGGCTGACGCACTCGAGAAGCGGCGACGCGCCTATAGGAAAGGCCATCGTGGCGAATGGCTCGCCGCGCTGGCGCTGATGCTCAAGGGCTACCGCATCGTGGCGCGCCGTTTCCGCACCCCGCTCGGCGAGATCGACCTGATCGCCCGGCGCGGCCGGCTTGTCGCCATCGTCGAGGTGAAGGCGCGGCCGACACTCGAACAGGCGATGGAAGCCGTGGGACCGTTTGCGCAGAAGCGCATCGACGGGGCCGCCGACCTCTGGCTTGCGCGCCAGCCCGATTTCGGGCGGCTGAGCGTGCGCTATGATCTGATAGCGGTGCTGCCGCGGCGCTGGCCGGTGCATGTCGAGAATATCTACACGCCCTGTCGCTGATCGCCTTATCGCCGGCTTACCCGCATGGGCAGGCCACCTTGCGGTTGTGTCGTAAGCTTCTGCACCGGCCATGGATTCGTTTCAGGCAAAAGGTCGAAGCGGTAGCGCGACATGAGCACCGCCATGGCAATCACGGCTTCCTGCATGGCGAAGCCGGCGCCGATGCAAACGCGCGGGCCGGCGCCGAAGGGGAGATACTGAAAGCGGCCGATCGACTCGCGGTTTTGGGGATGAAAGCGGGCGGGGCGGTAGGCCTCCGGATCGTCCCACAGCTTGCGGTGACGGTGCACCGTCCAGGGCATGACGAGCACCTGCATGCCCCGGGGGATCTCCAGATCCGCGTAGGCGTCGGCCTCGACCGCCTCACGATTGATGGAAGGTGCGGGCGGGTAGAGCCGCATCGCCTCTTCGAAAGCAGCGCGGGCGCGGGGCATTGAATCCAGCCACTTCACCGGGTCGGGTTCGGCGGCAAGCACCGCGTCGATCTCCGCCTCGATGCGCGCGCGCTCTTCCGGCAGGTTCGCAAGGCAATAGAACGTCCAGCCGAGCGCACGGGCCGTGGTCTCGTGGCCGGCGCCGATGAAGGTGATGATATTGTCGGAGATCTCCTGGCGGGTCAGCCCGTCCGGCCCTTCGGCTCTGAGGAGCAGGGTCAGAAAATCCTCCGGCGCCGCACCCTCGCGTGCCAGCTTCTCCTTCCGCATTTCCATGGTGCGCGCGACGATGTCGCGGAAGAAGGCGAGCGAATTGCGGCCGAGGATTCGCGTGATGCGCGGCAGCCAGTCGGGAGCGCCAAGGAGATCCAGCGGGTCGACACGGCCCATCGTCTCGAAAA
Organism: Nitratireductor sp. GCM10026969; assembly: GCF_042660605.1. Taxonomy (NCBI): domain Bacteria; kingdom Pseudomonadati; phylum Pseudomonadota; class Alphaproteobacteria; order Hyphomicrobiales; family Phyllobacteriaceae; genus Nitratireductor; species Nitratireductor sp. GCM10026969. Next base: position 8,882 of record NZ_JBHSUM010000059.1, on the reverse strand, counting down.
GCCGGTCCACCTGGCGGGCAAAGCCATCCGGCTCGCCGGCGACCTCGCCGGAAAACAGCGTCTCGGCGAGGATGTCGAAGGTGAGCATGGTCATGTCGCGCGAGACGTCGACCGTGCCGCCGATCTTCTCTTCGTAGCGCTTCGCGAATGCCTCCGCCTGCACCAGCATCGGGCGGGCGAACCCGGCGATGTGGCGCGGCGTGAAGACGGGCGCCATCGCCTTGCGCGAACGGCGCCAGACATCCCCTTCCGCCGTCAGAAGTCCGTCGCGCAGGATGGGGCGCAGGATCTTCTGGCGCACACGCGCCATTTTGTAGTTCTTCGCATTGTCCACCAGCACATGGCGGATCAGGCCGGGATCGTTGACGATCAGCAGCGGGCCGCCGATGCCGCCGGAAATCGAGATCCAGGGCTCGTTGTAGGACGGCTCGCCCCACAGTTCCAGCGGATTGCGGTAGACGATCCGCATCATCTGCAGGGTCGAAGGCGGCTTCTGCCGCGGGCTGGGCGCCGGCGGCCGGAAGGAGGCGGGCGAGGTCTCTGCCGGGATATCCATTTGCCGGTATAACTATGTCCTTGCGGGCATCTGTTCAATCTGCCCGCATCCTCCGGAACCGCCGTGCGGACCAGAGCGTTGCTGGACACAGTGAACAATGGAGCAACGCGCATGAACTGGGAACAGGTCAAGGGCAATTGGAAGCAGTTCAAGGGTCAGGCCCAGCAGCAATGGGGCAAGCTGACGGATGACGACCTCGACGTCGTCGCCGGGAACCGCGAAGAACTGGTCGGGCGCATCCAGGAGCGCTACGGGAAGGCAAAGGAAGACGCCGAGCGCGAGGTCGACGACTGGCTCGCCCGGCACTGAGCAAAGGCCCTGCGGCGCTAGCGCCGCAGGGCAAACCCCTTTTCAATCGTGGACCGCGCCCGAGCCGCCGACGGCGACGATCTCATAAGGCGCTCCCGCCAGCGGGATTTCCCGGGTCTCTTCGAGGGAGCGCGCATCCAGCGCGTGAAGGACACCGTTCAGCGGATCGGTGACGATCACCTCGTCTCCCGCCACCGCGATGCGCGGGCGCGGATCATTCCAGTGCCCGTCCATGGAATAGGGCTCGGTGACGGCGGCGGATTTAACGATCTCGCCGGCCAGCACGTCGATCTGGTGCAGGCGGCCGTCCTCGGTAAGGACATAAGCGAATTTCGCCCGCACGGGATCGACGGCGAAGTGCACGCGCCGCAGCGGGATTTCGATCAGCCGGAAGGGAGTCTCGTCCTCGGGATCGATGAGCACGACGGCCGAGCTGCCGAAATTCCCCAGGAAATATTGAAGCCCCCTGCCGCCGACGAGCGTCGACACCTTGGCGTCGTCGGGGAGCGAGGCGTCATAGGCGAGATGGTCGATTTCCGGCGTGCCACCCGGTGCGCGGACGATGAGGAGGCCGGTGTCGCAGGCGATGGCGACGACGCGTCCTGAGGCGGCCTCCCCGTGAAGCCCCGGACATTCGGCGATTTCTCCGACAGGCTGCCCATCGGCGTCCAGCACGCGCACGCCGACGGGCAGTCTTGACGGATCCTCTTCGTCGGGTACCGAGACGATGGTGTAAGCGCCCATGGGGATGGCGACACCGTGGTGCGGATCGGCGGTCTCGACCAGACGCGGCTGCGCGCCGCCGGCGGCAAGATCGGCTTCCCTGACGACCCGTGCCACGCCCTCACCGTCGAAAAAGATCGCGATCTCCCCGTGATGGGCGACGAAATGAACGGGCTTTTCGCCGGCGATCTTCGCATCGAGCGCCTTGGGCGCAGTGATGTCGAGATCGGCGTGATCTCCGTGGTCGTCCTCGGTGATACCGGTCGAAAACGCGACCGCGACGTTGCCATCGGCCTGGACGGCGAAAACTGTCTCACCGCTCTCGCTGGCATAAAGCCGGCCCTGGCTCTCGAGCGTGAAGCTTTCGATCGTCTCGCCGCTCGCCGCGTCGAGCACATGCATGACGGGCGCGTTGCGATCGGCGACGAAAAGTCGCCAGACATTCTCGGCCTCATCGGCAGCCTGGGCGGGGCCGAGCGCCAGGACAGCCGCCAGCCCGATGCCGGACAGTGCCCCTCGTTTCATCCTCATTCTGATACCTCCAAATGTAATAACATTACTACTCTGCACCGAAAAAGACCGGCCATCGCGGCCGGTCGGGAGTCGGCGGCGAGCCGCCGCCGGGGATCGACGATGCGCTATGCGCCGTCCGACAGACAGCCGGAGAGTGAATCGGCCATATTGCCGACGAGGGTGAAATAGAGATCCGGCCCGTCCTCGATGTCGGCGCCCAGCGGGTCGAGAACGCCGGAATGCGCGCCGGTCCCCTCCGTCACCACGTTGACGAGCTTCGGCTCGAACTGCGGCTCGGAGAAAACGCAGGCCGCGCCGAGCTCGGTGATCTTGTCCTGGATTTCGCCGAGCCGGCGCGCGCCGGGCAGCGCGTCCGGGCTGACGGTGATCGAGCCGGCGGCGGGGATGTCGAAGCGCTGCTCGAAATACTGGTAGGCATCGTGGAAGACGACGAACGGCTTGTGGCGAACGTCGGCGAGCTTTTCGTTCGTCTCGGCGATCAACGCGTCGAAGCGGGCGTCGAGGGCATCGGCGTTGCGCTCGTAGATCGCCGCGTTGTCCGGATCCGCCTGGGCGAGAGTCGCGGCGATCTGCCTCGTCATCTCGCGGGCGTTCTCGGGATCGAGCCAGAGGTGCAGGTCGAACCCGCCATGGGCGTGGTCGTGACCGGCATGACCGCCATGCTCCTCCTCATGCGCGTGGTCCTCATCGTGATCGTCGTGCGCTGCGTGATGCTCCTCCTCTCCCGCGTGGGCATGCCTGTCATCATGGTTGTCGTGGCCGGCATGATCGCCGTGCTCGTCCTCGTGCGCGTGGTGCTCCTCTCCTTCCGCGTGAGCATGCTCGTCCTGATGGCCGTCATGGTCGTCGTGGCTGTGCGCCTCGAAGGGGCCACCCTCGCGCTGGTCGAGCAGGGTCGCGCCCGGGGCCTCGGCAAGGGCGACCACGCGCGCATCGCCGGCCAGGGAATCCAGAGCGTCGTCCAGGAAGATCTCGAGTTCGGGACCGACCCAGAAGACCACCTGTGCATCTTCCAGCATGCCCGCCTCGGATGGCCGCATGGCATATGTGTGGGGGGAGCCGGCGCCCTTGACCAGAAGCTCCGGCGTGCCTGCGCCCTCCATCACAGCGGCCACCAGGGAGTGGACAGGCTTGATCGAGGCGACGACGTTCTCGGCGGCGACGGCCTCGGCGCACAGGAGCGTGGCCAGTGCCGAAGCGGCAAGCAGCGGGCGGCGTTTCATCATCTTGCGATCCCTCGTCTCAGGTGAACAAACGTTATGATATTACATTCGGATTGCGTAACGCTATAACGTGTGCCATATGCGTTGGCAAGAAGGCACGGGATGAATGTTGCAGGCCCCAGCGCAAGACACGGCCACCCTGGTGGAAATGCACAATGTCGGCATCCGGCGCGACGGACGCTGGCTGGTCCGCGGCGTGGATTTGAGTGTCCGGCGCGGCGAGATCGTCACCCTGATCGGCCCCAACGGCTCGGGCAAGAGCACCACCGTCAAGACCGCCCTCGGCGTTTTGAAGCCCGACGAAGGCAAGGTGCGGCGCGCGCCGGGGCTGAAGGTCGGATACGTGCCGCAGAAGGTGACGGTGGACTGGACCCTGCCGTTGAGCGTGGAGCGCCTGATGCGGCTGACGGGCCAGATCGGCCGCGCCGACGTGGATACGGCCCTCGAGGCGGCCGGCATCGCCCATCTGGCGGGTGCCGAGGTGCAGAAGCTCTCGGGCGGCGAGTTCCAGCGCGCGCTGCTCGCCCGCGCCCTGGCGCGCAAGCCGGACCTCCTGGTGCTCGACGAACCGGTGCAGGGGGTGGACTTTTCCGGCGAGATCGCCCTTTACCAGCTCATCAGCGACATCCGCGACCGCACCGGCTGCGGCATTCTTCTGATTTCCCACGACCTGCATGTGGTGATGGCGGAAACGGACACGGTGATCTGCCTCAATGGCCACGTGTGCTGCCGGGGCACGCCGGAGAACGTGCTGAGGAGCCCGGAATATGTCCGCCTGTTCGGGGCACGCGCGGGCGAGACGCTGGCGATCTACCGCCACCACCACGACCACACCCATCTGGCCGACGGACGTGTGCGGCGGGCCGACGGCACCGTCACCGACGGCTGCGACGGACACGGCGACACGCCGGCCCACGAAAAAGCCGGCGGGGAGAAGCACGATGCTGGATGACTTCTTCACACGCGCGCTGGTCGCCGGAGTGGGACTGGCGCTGACGGTCGGGCCGCTCGGATGCTTCGTGGTCTGGCGGCGCATGGCCTATTTCGGCGACACCATGGCCCACTCGGCGCTGCTCGGCGTGGCGCTCGCCTTCCTGTTCGAGATCAACCTGATGGCCGGGGTCTTCATCGTCGCCGCGCTGGCCTCCATCGCCCTATTGTTCCTGCAAAGGCAGGGTACGCTGTCGACCGACGCGCTGCTCGGCATCCTGTCGCATTCCACCCTCGCACTCGGCCTCGTCATGGTGGCCTTCATGAGCTGGATCCGAATTGACCTGATGGGCTTTCTGTTCGGCGACATCCTGGCCGTCTCGCGCGCCGACATCGCCGTGATCTACGGCGGCGGCGCGCTGGTGCTTGTCGTCCTGGCCTGGCTTTGGCGGCCGCTGCTGGCAGCCACCGTCAACACCGAGATCGCCGAGGCCGAGGGCCTGCGGCCGGAGCGCGCGCGCTTCATCTTCATGCTCCTGATGGCCGCGGTGATCGCCATAGCCATGAAGATCGTCGGCATTCTTTTGATCACGTCGCTGCTGATCATCCCGGCCGCCGCCGCCCGGCGTTTTGCCGGCACGCCTGAAACCATGGCCGTGGCGGCGTCCTTCGCCGGCGCGCTGGCCGTTGTCGGCGGGCTTTCGGCATCTCTGCGGTTCGACACGCCCTCCGGGCCGTCGATCGTCGTGGCGGCGCTGGTCCTCTTTCTTTTCAGCCTCGCCAAGCTACCCTACGGTGCGCGCGAAACAGGACAACCATCATGAATCCGCGTCCCGAACTGACGAAAAACCAGTCCCTCGTGCTCAGGGCGCTGGATGCGGCCGACGGGCCGCTCAGCGCTTATACGATTCTCGACCGCTTGCGCGAGGAGGGGTTCCGCGCGCCGTTGCAGGTCTATCGCGCGCTCGAAAAGCTTCAGGACTTCGGCCTCGTCCATCGGCTGGAAAGCATCAACGCCTTCGTCGCCTGCTGCCAGCCGCACGAGCACAGCCACGAGATGATCGCTTTCGCGATCTGCGAAAAATGCGGAAAGGTGGATGAATTCTGCGATGCGGCGGTGCAGGAGCGGCTGGGCACATGGGTGCGCACGCACCGTTTCAAGCCCGCCAAGACGACCATCGAGATCCGCGGCGATTGCGCCGCCTGCGCGGAGACGACGGAGCCGGCGTGAATACTGTTTGAAAGAGCGCGTTCCAGCGCCTTTCAATTCCCCAGCAGACCGTCCTCGACGAGTTGGATGCCGACCGGTCCGAGAATGACGGCGAAGAGCACGGGCAGGAAGAACAGGATCATCGGCACCGTCAGCTTCGGCGGCAGGGCGGCAGCCTTTTTCTCTGCCTCGTTCATGCGCATCTGCCGGCTTTCGTCGGCGAGCACACGCAGGGCGTTGCTGACGGGCGTGCCATAGCGCTCGGCCTGGATCAGAGCCTGCATCACGCTTTTCACCGAATCCAGGCCGGTGCGGCTGGCCAGGTTCTCATAAGCCTGCCTGCGCTCCTGGAGAAAGGAGAGTTCGGCATTGGTGAGTACGAACTCCTCCGCCAGGGCCACCGACTGGCTGCCGATCTCGTCCGCGACCCGGCGGAAGGCCGCCTCCATGGACATTCCCGATTCCACGCAGATGAGGAGAAGGTCGAGCGCGTCCGGCCAGGCGATCTGGATGGACTGCTTGCGCTTGGCGGCTTTATTGGAGATGTAGAGCACCGGTGTGTAAAAGCCGGCATAAGCCCCGAGAATGCAGGCGAAGAGCTTGATGAAGAGCGGCTGCTCGGCAAGTCCGCCCATGCCGTAAATGTAGAAGACGGTGAGGGCCAGGCCGAAGAGCGGCAGGACGAGGCGAAAGAAGAGGAACTTCGTCAGCGGGTTCTCCCCGCGGAAACCCGCCGTGCGCAGCTTGTTCACCGTCGCCTCGTCGGCGAGCGCGCGACGCAGGTCCAGACGCTCGACGATATCGCGCATGCCGGCGGACTGCTCCTGGCGTAGGCCGCCGCGCCGCCGGCGCTCGGCTTCCGCCGCCAGCCGCGCGCGCTGGCTGGCCCTGAGTTCCTCCCGCTCCAGCGCAACGGCCTTCATGCGCGCACGCAGCACGTCGCCGCCGGAGACGGGCAGCAGCGTGAAGATGGTGGCAAAGACGGCGACCGCCACCAGGAGCGCGATCAGAAAGCTCGGATCGGTGATCGTCGCGACGACGTTCTCCGCCATTCTACACCTCGAAATTGATCATCTGGCGCATGACGAAGATGCCGATGCTCATCCAGATGGCCGAAGCGCCGAGAATGATGTGTCCCGACGCGGTGGTGAAAAGCGGCCGGATGTAATCGGGGCTCGTCAGATGGACGAGCACGGCCACGATGACCGGCAGCGCGCCGATGATCACGGCGGAGGCGCGGGCCTCCATGGAGAGCGCCTTCACCTTCGCCTTCATCTTCTTGCGGTCGCGCAGAACGCGCGAGAGGTTGCCGAGCGCCTCCGACAGGTTGCCTCCGGCCTGGCTCTGGATCTGGATGACGATGCCGAAGAAATTGGCTTCCGGGCAGGGCATGGTTTCAGCCATACGCAACGCGGCCTCGGCATTGGAAAGCCCGAGTTGCTGCGCCTCGACCATGCGCCGGAACTCGGTGCGCACGGGCTCACGCGCCTCGCTGGCGATCATGCGCACCGAGTCGTTGAGCGGCAGGCCCGATTTCACTGCCCGGACGATCACGTCGAGCGCATTGGGAAACTCGTTCAGAAAGGCCTTCACGCGGCGCTTGCGCCTGAAGGCGACGAACCAGCGCGGCAAGCCCAGGGCGCCGACCAGCAGCGCGCCCGGCAGCGTCAGGATCGGCGCGCCGGAGAGGAACACCAGAAGGGTGAGCACCAGCCCGCACAGGCCGGACAGCAGGTAAAACCGCTCGACGGACATTTCGAGGCCCGCCTGGCGCAACTGCACCTTCAACGGCGGCCGCGTCGTGTAGCGATGGCGGTCCTTCTGTTTCGATTCCAGCTCCTTCAGCGATTCCTGGATCGATTTGCGCCGCTTTGCCGCCTCGGCCATGCGGTCGCGCGAGGCCTTCACAACCGTCCGGTCGGTTTCGGCCCGCTTGACGGTTTCCAGCCGCTTGCCCGCCTTCTTTTCGTTCGTGATGGTGTCGAAAAGAAAAACATAGGCGACCGCGACCGCGCTGCAGGCGGCGAGCACGACGAAGCCGAGCACGGCCGGATCGACCCCGAACATCACCCGACCTCTTTTTCCATGGCCTCAAGGGCCGCCGCCAGCCGCGTCTCCTCGCCATAGTAGCGGGCGCGCTCCCAGAAGGCGGGGCGGCCGATGCCGGTGGACCGGTGCCGGCCGAGGATGCGGCCTGCCGCGTCCTCGCCTTCGATGTCGTAGAGGACGAGGTCCTGGGTGACGATCACGTCGCCCTCCATGCCGACCACCTCGGTGATGTGGGTGATGCGGCGCGTGCCGTCACGCAGGCGCGCGGCCTGGATGATGACGTCCACGGAACCGACGATGATCTCGCGCACGGTCCTTTGCGGCAGGGTGAAGCCGCCCATGGCGACCATCGATTCCATGCGGTTCAGGCACTCGCGCGGGCTGTTGGAGTGGATGGTGCCCATGGAGCCGTCATGGCCGGTGTTCATCGCCTGCAGGAGGTCGAAGACCTCCGCCCCGCGCACCTCGCCGACGATGATGCGCTCCGGGCGCATGCGCAGGCAGTTCCTGACCAGGTCGCGCATGGTGACCTCGCCCTCACCCTCCAGATTGGGCGGGCGGGTCTCCAGCCGCACCACATGCGGCTGCTGGAGCTGCAGCTCGGCCGAATCCTCGCAGGTGATGACCCGCTCGTCCCGGTCGATGTAGTTGGTCAGGCAGTTCAAGAGCGTCGTCTTGCCCGAGCCCGTGCCGCCGGAGATGACCACGTTGCAGCGCACGCGACCGATGATCTTCAGGACCTCGGCCCCCTCCTGCGAGATGGAGCCGTAGCGCACCAGCTGGTCGAGGGTGAGCTTGTCCTTCTTGAACTTGCGGATGGTCAGCGACGGCCCCTCGAGCGCCAGCGGCGGCGCGATAACGTTGACGCGCGAGCCGTCGGGCAGGCGCGCATCGCAGATGGGGCTCGACTCGTCCACCCGGCGGCCCACCTGGCTGACGATCCGCTGACAGATGTTCAAAAGCTGCTGGTTGTCGCGGAAGCGGACATTGGTCTGCTCGACCTTGCCGTTCACCTCGATATAGACCTTGCGCGCGCCGTTCACCATGATATCGGCGATCTCGTCGCGCGCCAGCAGCGGCTCCAGCGGGCCAAAGCCGAGAACATCGTTGCAGATGTCCTCCAGCAGTTCCTCCTGCTCGGAGATCGACATCGCGAAGTTCTTGATGGCGATGATGTCGTTGACGATATCGCGGATCTCCTCGCGCGCCGTGTCGGCGTCGAGCTTGGCGAGCTGCGACAGGTCGATCGTGTCGATGAGCGCGGAGAAGACCTGGCTCTTGGTATTGTAGTAGCTGTCGTTGCGCTCCCTCGGCGCGCGCGCGGCGGGCGGCGGCGCAGGCTCCGGCG
>NZ_JBHSUM010000058.1:0-25342 GCF_042660605.1 Nitratireductor sp. GCM10026969 | reverse complement strand
GGGGCAGGCGCGGCCGGGCGGCGCGGTAGTATCGGCGCCGGGGCGTTTTGCCGGGGGCGCTGTTGCGCCGTTCCCGTATCGCGCATGCGAATCTGCGGCTCCACCACCACGTCGTTGCTGCCGCCGATCAGGATAAGGTGCTCGATATCATCGCGGCGCACCAGAACCAGCCGCCTCTGGCTGTCGACGGCAACGGCATCGACGACCGCCAGGCGCGGCAGCCGGTTGCGCCCGCCGGCAATGAAGGTGCCCCGGCCACGACCGCGCAAGAGGCGGATGGCGACCAGCACGACCACGAGCAGCGCGAGGGCGGCCAGCGTCCACAGAAATGCCCTGGCAACGGTCTCCCCCGCCAGGCCGGACAACCACTCATTCATGCTACGCTCCACTGCTCGCTTCCCTTTACGGAAGTAAACTATGCGCCGTCACCGGGGGCCACAAGGCACAATCACGCGGACGCGGCGATGGCACGGCCAAGCCCCGAACAGCCCTGGGACTTTACGGTTGGCTACCTTTGCACTGCGCCGGTGCCCTGATATATGGCGAAGGAACCAAGGGGCCGCTTGCAGTCGGCACAGCAGGCAGGGAACGGATGGCCAGACACAGTGGCGGCGAAATCGACACGGCACCCATCATCGACCAGGGGGCACGGCCAGGCGTCATTACCCGGCTGATCATCTTCATCATCGTCCTGACCGGCTCGGCGCTGGTCTTCGCCATCTTCCAGAACCGGCTCGGCGACGGTTTCCTCCTGGGCGTGCTGGGCATCATGGCAATGATCGGGGTCGGCTATTTGTTCGCCAGCGCCATCGGTTTCATCCAGATCGCGCCGCGATCCACCGGGGACGAACTGTCGCGCGCCTTCATCGATACGATGAACGAGGGCCTGCTGGTCACTGACGCAAAGGGTCGAATCCTCTACGCCAACCGCGCCTATGCGGAGCTGACCGGGGCCAGCTCCGCCGCCGACGTCAAGACGGTCGAATCGCTGCTTTCGGACAATCCCGAGGCTGCACCGACCATCGAGCGCCTCGCCGGGGGCTTGCGCGACGGGCGCGCCGGCGACGGCGAATTCCGCCTCTCGCGCCCGATTCGCGCCGGAGCCGAGCCGGGCGCGCGCTGGTATCGCGCCTGGGCCCGCGTCTTCAAGGTTCCCGGCCACCGCAAGCCGGTGTCGGCGTGGCTTATCACCGATATCTCCGACGAGCGGGCGGAGCAGGAGCGTTTCTTCCTCGACCTTCAGAAGGCGATCGACCATCTCGATCATGCACCGGCCGGATTCTTCGCCGCCGATCCCGACGGCCGCCTGACCTATATCAACGCGACCCTTGCCGAGTGGCTGGGTATCGACCTGGTGAACTTCGTGCCGGGCGCCCTGACATTGCCGGACATCATCGCCGGCGACGGCATGGCGCTGGTCGATGCGGTCAAGGCCGAGCACGGCACCACGCGCAATGCCGTCATCGACCTCGACCTGGCGACGGTTCGCGGCGAGGCGCTTCCCGTGCGCTTCATGCACCGCGTTTCCACCACGCGCGAGGGAACGCGCGGGCCGATACGCACCATCGTGCTCAACCGCACGTTGGGCGAGGACGCCTCCGCCGATCTGCGTGCATCCGAAGTGCGCTTCACGCGGTTCTTCAATTCTACGCCGATGGCGATCGCGAGCGTCGACAGCGAAGGGCGCATTCTGCGCACCAACGCGCCTTTCCTGTCCCTGTTCTCGAGCGTGGTGGACCGGGATGCGGTGGACCGGCGCATCCGCCTCGACACGGTGATGCACCAGCGCGACCGTGAAGCCTTCGCCATGGCACTCGAGAAGGCCAAGCAACGCCAGGCCGACATCGCGCCGATCGATACCGTCCTGCCCGACAATGAAGAACGCCACATGCGCTTCTACGTCAACGCGGTGGCCGATCCCGTTGGCGAGGGCGCGGAGGAAGCGGCCATCGTCTACGCCGTCGAGACGACCGAGCAGAAGGCGCTCGAGGCGCAGATGGCGCAAAGCCAGAAGATGCAGGCCGTCGGGCAGCTTGCAGGTGGAATCGCGCACGACTTCAATAATGTGCTGACGGCCATCATCATGGCGTCGGACCTCCTCCTGACGAACCATAGGCCGTCCGATCCGTCCTTCCCGGACATCATGAACATCAAGCAGAACGCCAACCGGGCGGCGTCCCTGGTGCGCCAGCTCCTAGCCTTCTCACGCCGCCAGACGCTGCGGCCGGAGGTGCTCAACCTCACCGACGTTCTGGCCGATCTGCGCATGCTCCTGTCGCGTCTCGTCGGCAACGACATCGCCCTGGCCATCGAGCACGGCCACGATTTGTGGCCGGTCAAGGCCGATATCGGACAGTTCGAGCAGGTGGTGGTGAACCTTGCCGTCAACGCCCGCGACGCCATGCCGGAAGGTGGCAAGCTTAAAGTGCGCACGAAGAACGTGACGGCGGACGAATGCGCCGTTTTCGGTTATCGCGAGCTTCAGCCGGCCGATTACGTGCTCGTGGAGGTCGAGGATACGGGAACCGGCATTGCGCCGGAGACGATCCGCAAGATCTTCGAGCCCTTCTTTACCACCAAGGAAGTGGGCAAGGGGACGGGGCTCGGCCTGTCGATGGTTTACGGCATCGTCAAGCAGACTGGCGGATTCATTTTCTGCGATTCGGAGGTGGAGAGGGGGACGACGTTCCGGATATTCCTGCCGCGGCACGTCCCGACGGCCTCGGAGACCGCTGCCCAGCAGGCCGCGGAGAACGGAGCGGCCGAGCCGGCATCGAAGGCGCGCGAGGCAAACCGGGACCTGTCGGGTTCGGCGCGTGTGCTTTTGGTGGAAGACGAGGACGCGGTACGCCTGGGCAGCGTGCGCGCGCTTTCCTCGCGCGGGTACGAGGTGCACGAGGCAAGCTCCGGCACGGAGGCGCTGGCGATTTTCAATGAACTCGACGGCAAGATCGACATCGTGGTCTCCGACGTCGTCATGCCCGAGATGGACGGGCCGACGCTTCTCGGGGAATTGCGCAAGGCGCAGCCGGACATCAAGTTCATCTTCGTCTCGGGCTACGCCGAAGACGCCTTTGCCAAGAACCTGCCGTCAGATGCGATTTTCGAGTTCCTGCCGAAACCCTTTTCCCTCAAGCAGCTGGCAACGGTCGTGAAAGAGATGCTCGAGGAAAAGGACGAGAAGCAGTAACCCCTTGTCGGGATGGCTTCGGTGGGCTCGGCCGGTGGTGATGCGTTGACGTTACGGCATGGCTCATCGAGCTTGAGCCGAGAAGCCATGCCCGAACGGCTCCAGGCGCTTTCCGGCCGGCGGTTTCAGATGGTAACGGCCTGGCGTGTCCGGTTGGCGCTTCCGAAGATCCGCAGATAGCGCGCGATCTCGTCGGGATCGCCGGTTGCCTTTTCCGGGTTGTCGGAAAGCTTGACCGCCGGCCGGCCGTTGGCGTCGCTCACCTTGCAGACCATCGAGATAGCCCTGAGGCTGTCGATCTCCTTCGGTGCGCAATCCTTGAAGTCGTTGGTGAGGTTGGTTCCCCAACCGAAGGCCATACGCACGCGCCCCTTGAAGTGTCGATAGGTGCGCTCGATCGTATCGACGTCGAGGGCGTCGGAAAAGATCAGCAGTTTCTCGCGCGGATCGTAGTCGTGCTCCTTCCACCACGAGATGATGCGCTCGCCGCCTTCGATCGGCGGCGCGCTGTCGGGGCGGAAGCCGGTCCAAGCGGCGACCCAGTCGGGCGCATCCCTCAGGAAGGCGTCGGTGCCGAAGGTGTCCGGCAGCACGATCAGCAGATTGCCGCCGTAATAGGTCTGCCAGTCCTCGAGTACTCCGTAGGGTGCGGCCTTCAATTCCTCGTCGGTCTCCGCCAGCGCGGCCAGCACCATTGGCAGTTCGTGCGCGTTGGTGCCGAGCGCCTCGAGGTCGGAATCCATGGCCAGAAGCACGTTCGACGTACCTGTGAAGGCATCGCCGATGCCCTCCTTCAACGCCTCGACACACCAGCGTTGCCAAAGAAAGGAATGGCGGCGCCTGGTACCGAAATCCGAGATCCGAATTTCCGGATAGCGTTTGAGCCGCTCGACCTTGGACCAGACCTTGGCCTTGGCGCGTGCGTAGAGGACGTCGAGCGCAAAGGGCCCCAAGGAGCGCATCGCCGCACGCGAGCGCAGCTCGTTAATGATGGCGAGCGCCGGAATCTCCCACATGGTCGTTTCCGACCAGCTGCCGTGGAAATGCAGTTCGAATTGCCCATTGTGGCGCCGCAGCTCGTATTCCGGCAAGCGAAAGTCTGCCAGCCACGACAGAAACTCGGGCTGAAAAATATGTCTGCGCCCGTAGAAGGTGTTGCCGGCCAGCCAGATCATCTCCTTTTTTGTGAAGCGAATCGTACGGGCGTGATCCAACTGTTCGCGCAGCTCGCCTTCGTCGATTTCGTCGCCGAGCCGGACCGCCTTGTTGCGGTTCATGAGCGAGAAGGTCGCATTCACCTCCGGATAGAGCCCACGGATCATCTGCAGCATGAGCAGCTTGTAAAAATCCGTGTCGAGCAGGCTGCGGATGATCGGGTCGAGCTTCCAGGTGTGATTGTACACCCGACGCGCAATATCGGTCCTGGTCGGCATCCTCATCCCCGCTCGACAATGACACACGCACCGAGCATGCGTTCCGGCGCAACCGACAACGCAGAACGACAAATGTCAATGTCGGCCCGCAAGCATCGTTCACGGCGGGAACAAAGACTACGAACCGCGGTTCTATGTGCACGCGGCCCGGAGCAGCGACACATCCGATGGGCTGGGACGTTGCCTGGGTGAGATTGTTCCGGGAGGACAACCCTGAGGAAGGTTATGTCTTGCGCATACGCATTACCGCCCGGTCCTGCCCTTAGCGTGCTGGTGCTGCTTGCCGCTTCTGCGGCGCCGGCGCCAGGGCTCGCTCATCAGGCAAAAACCGGCTGGGCCTATCCCTTCGCATGCTGCTCAAACAAGGACTGCCGCGAGATTCCCGCCGATCTCGTATCCGAACGGCCGCAGGGTTATGTCCTGGAGCCTACGGGTGAGGTGGTCGGCTATTCGGACGACCGCGTGAAGATCTCTCCCGACGGCGTTTACCACTGGTGCTCGGTGGCCGGAAGGAACGACTCGCGGACAATCTGCCTGTTCGTACCGCCACGCCTGTTCTGAACGGCCACCGAGAAAGCAGAGCCTAAGCCTCCTCCTGCGAATCGTACTGCGGATTGTCGTCGATAACGCCGAAGTCCTGGGACTTCGCACCGTCAGCCGCTTTCAAGTACCCACCCGCCGACAAGCCGCGCCGCAGCAGCTCGCGCACGGCCGCCGCACGGCTGGGCATACGGTTCTCGAACCTGAAATCCTCCAGTGCGCGGAGTTCTTCCTCGCTCAGCATGATCTGCAAACGTTCGGGTCGTACCAGCGCCGCCACCTCTCCCTCCATACAACAAGCGATTCCACCTGAGAATGGACCAAGGAAGATGGGCATGCCTTACCGATGCGTCAAGAATGCAAAATGAGTCGCTTACTCATTTTGTGTAATTGAGAGAACATACACAATGAACACGTACTACTAACTAATTGAAAAATAGAAGAAAAAGTCTTGCGAGAAGCGCTAGGTGCGCTACTTTCACAGTATCCATCGAAACTTCGGGGCAGGCTTCCGCGCTATCGAGAGGCATGTATATGGTTACCGGACACTATTCTACCGAGTTCTTGCAGGACCTTGAGGCAACGGTAAGACATGCATTGGATCGCGAGGGGCAGGTCAACGTTCCGGCGATTGCTCTTAAATTGAACGCCCGCCATGCCGGCGAGGCGCGCTGCGTTCCGGAAATGGAATCGCAGGTACTCGCGGCGGCGCTGCAACTGCGGGCTGTCGTCTTTTTTCAAAGCCCCGTTCAGCGCCGTCCTGTCGAGTTGTCGGCCAGCGGCTCGGAGGCGGGTGTTAAGCGGCTTGGCGGGGAAGGCTGACGCGGGGCATCACAGCGGGATGTTGTCGTGCTTCTTCCAAGGGTTCGCCAGTTCCTTGCCGCGCAGCATGCGCAGCGCCCGTGCGACCCGGAAGCGGGTGGAGCGGGGCATGATCACTTCATCCACATAGCCGCGCTCGGCTGCCACGAAGGGTGAAAGAAAACGCTCCTCGTACATGCGCGTATGGCGGGCAATCTTCTCGGCATCGTCCAGGTCCTTGCGAAAGATGATCTCGACGGCTCCCTTGGCGCCCATCACGGCGATCTGCGCGGTCGGCCAGGCATAGTTGACATCTCCGCGCAAGTGCTTTGACGCCATCACGTCGTAGGCGCCGCCGAAGGCCTTGCGCGTGATCACGGTGATCTTGGGGACGGTGGCCTCGGCATAGGCGAAGAGCAGCTTCGCGCCGTGCTTGATGAGGCCGCCATATTCCTGGCCCGTGCCGGGCAGGAAGCCGGGCACGTCGACGAAGGTGACGAGGGGGATGTTGAAGCAGTCGCAGAAGCGCACGAAGCGGGCGGCCTTGCGCGAGGCTTCCGAGTCAAGGACGCCGGCGAGCACCATCGGCTGGTTGGCCACGAAACCCACGGTGCGGCCTTCGATGCGGCCGAACCCCGTGACGATGTTGCCCGCGAAATCCTTCTGGATCTCGAAGAAGTCGCCTTCGTCCGCCGTCCTCAGAATCAGTTCCTTGATGTCGTAGGGCTTGTTCGCGTTTGCCGGGACCAGCCGGTCCAGCGCATCGTCCGGCTCGCGAATGTCGCCGTGGTGCTCGATCGCCGGCATCTCGCCCGTGTTGGAGGCGGGCAGGAAGTCGATCAGGCGGCGCATCTGCATCAACGCCTCGACGTCGTTGTCATAGGCGCCGTCGGCGATGGAGGACTTGGTCGCGTGGATGTGCGCTCCGCCGAGTTCTTCGGCCGTGACCGACTCGTTGGTGACGGTTTTGACCACATCCGGGCCCGTGACGAACATGTAGGCGGTGTCGCGCACCATGAAAATGAAGTCCGTCATGGCCGGCGAATAGACGTCGCCGCCCGCGCACGGCCCCATGATGACGGAAATTTGCGGGATGACGCCGGAGGCCAGAACGTTCCTCTGGAATATCTCGGCATAACCGCCGAGCGCGGCCACGCCCTCCTGAATGCGTGCGCCGCCGGCGTCGTAGAAGCCGATGATCGGCGCCCGGTTCTTGAGCGCCATGTCCTGGACCTTCATCACCTTTTCGGCGTGGGCCTCGGAAAGCGAACCGCCGAAGATGGTGAAGTCCTTGGCGAAGACGAAGACGGCGCGCCCGTTGACGGTACCCCAGCCGGTGACGACACCGTCGCCGGAATACCGGGTCTTTTCCATGCCGAAATCGGTGGACCGATGCTCGACGAACATGTCGAACTCCTCGAAGGAGCCTTCGTCGAGAAAGACCTCGATGCGCTCGCGGGCAGTCAGCTTGCCCTTGGCATGCTGTCCCTCGATGCGTGCCTTGCCGCCGCCAGCGCGAGCGGCGGCGCGACGCCGCTCAAGTTCCTTGAGAACCTCTTTCATGCTCCTCCCCGGAATAGGGCGGTAGGGCGTAAGGCAATAAGGCAGAGGAGAGGGAAAAACCAGCCATTTGGCCACTCCCTGCTCCCATTGCCTATGCCTTAAATCCTTACCACGTCCCGGTGTTTTCCATCGACGCCCAGGGTTCCGCTTTCGGCTTTGCCTCGCCCTTCTGCAGAAGCTCGATGGAGATGCCGTCAGGCGATCGGATGAAGGCCATGTGGCCGTCGCGCGGCGGACGGTTGATGGTCACCCCGCCATCCATGAGATGCTGGCAGGTCGCGTAGATGTCGTCGACTTCATAGGCCAGATGGCCGAAGTTGCGGCCGCCCTGATAGTCTTCCGGATCCCAGTTGTAGGTGAGCTCGATTAGCGGTGCCCGTGTCTTTTCGGCCGTTTCCGCGTCTTCGGGAGCGGCAAGGAAAATGAGGGTGAAGCGCCCCTTCTCGTTCTCGACGCGGCGCTTTTCCACCAGACCCAGCTTGTTGCAGTAGAAATCCAGGGATTCATCGATGTCGCGAACGCGGACCATGGTGTGCAGATAGCGCATGGCAGGCCTCTCCTTTGTGATCGATAGGCGTGGAAGATAGGGTGGAGCAGTGCCCCGCGGCAATGGGGCCCGGATCAGATGCCGTTTATAGCAGCATTACATCGTCGCCGAAGTAAATCCCGGACGCTGTTGAAAATCGCCGTGCAGGACTTGCTAAGTCATGAATGTGCAATGCTATCCTTCGGTCGTAGAATCAGTCCTGCGGACTTGAGGAAAGGCAAAAACGAATGGAGGACAATTCCTCAACGGCACGAGGGCTTGCAGGTAGCGAACGGGCCCGGGGGGCGGGCAACACGGAAGAAACGTCGGAGCTGATCGAGATCTCCGGCGCCATAAAATGGTTCGATGTGGCCAAGGGGTTCGGCTTCATCCTCCCCGACGACACGCAACTGGGCGATGTCCTTTTGCATGTCTCCTGCCTGCGGCGTGACGGCTATCAGACCGCCCTTAGCGGTGCGCGTGCCGTTTGCCTGGCCCGCTACGGCGAAAAGGGGCTGCAGGCGTTCAAGATCCTGTCGATGGACAACTCCACCGCCAGCCATCCCGCCGAGGACCAGGAGCAGCGCACGCATGTGAAGGTCGCTCCCGAGAGCGGGCTCGAGCGTGCGCTCGTGAAATGGTTCAATCGCACCAAGGGCTTCGGTTTTCTCACCCGCGGTGAAGGAACGGAGGACATCTTCGTCCATATGGAAACTTTGCGCCGCTATGGCGTGACGGAGCTGCGCCCGGGGCAGGTGGTGCTCGTGCGCTACGGGCGTGGGGAAAAGGGCCTTATGGCCGCCGAAATTCACCCGGATATCGGAACGCTGCCGGTCTCCCATTGAAAGGCCGGCGCCGAACCGGAGTGTTTCCATGCGCCATGTGATCTCGTTTCTTCTTTCGCTTGCCTTCATGGTGGGCGGCGGCCCGATGGCTTGGGCGCAGGAGCCGATGCTTCTGCCCACCCATCCCGAACCGCTCCTGGCGGAGACCGCGGCAGGCGAACGAAGCTTTACGATCGAGATTGCCGACACCGCCGAGAAGCGGGCGCGGGGACTCATGTTCCGCCGCAGCATGGGCGACGATCACGGAATGCTCTTCGTTTTCGAGGAAAGCCGCAATCGCTCCTTCTGGATGAAGGACACGCCGATGCCGCTGGACCTGCTCTTCGTTGGCGAGGACGGAAGTGTGCGGGCGATCGAACGCGGTGAACCCCTTTCGACCGATGGCATAGCCCCGGACGCGCGGGCACAGTTTGTGCTTGAACTGAAGGCGGGAACCGCGCAGAGAACCGGTATCGAAGTCGGCGATCGCCTGCGTCATCCGCTGATCGACGCGGTCGCCCAGAACGATTGAACTCTGCGGCGGGAGCCTCTTGAGCACATGCAGTCTTTCTTCCACGACGGTTTCGAGATCGCCTTCATCGACGAGGGAGAGGGCGATCCCGTCCTCCTCATCCATGGTTTCGCATCCACCCATCTTGTCAACTGGGTCTCGCCGGGGTGGGTGAAGACCCTGCGTGATGCCGGATACCGGGTGATCGCGCTCGACAATCGCGGCCATGGGCACTCGTCGAAAAGCCATGAGCCGCAGGACTATACGCCGGAGAAGATGGCCGGCGATGCGGCCGCGCTGCTGGCCCATCTCGGTATCGTGCGGGCGCATGTGATGGGCTATTCGATGGGCGCGCGCATCGCCGCCTTTCTGGCCCTCGACCATCCGGATCTTCCGGTCACGCTGGTTTTCGGCGGCCTCGGCATCGGCATGGTCGAAGGCGTCGGCGAATGGGACGCGATCGCCGACGCACTGCTTGCGGAGGACCCCGACAGTATCGGTCATGAGCGGGGGCGGATGTTCCGCGCCTTCGCCGACCAGACAAAGAGCGATCGCCACGCGCTCGCCGCCTGCATCTCCACTTCGCGGACCTTGCTGACGCCCGAGCAGGTTTCCGATATCACGGTGCCGACGCTGGTTGCGGTCGGCACGAACGACGACATCGCCGGCGCGCCGGAGCCGCTGGCGCAGATGCTGCCGCATGGCGAGGCCTTCGCCGTGGAGGGCCGCGATCACATGCTTTCGGTCGGAGACCGAACCTTCAAGGCGCGCGTTCTGGATTTCCTGAAGGAACATGCCCTCTAGACGCATGCTCAATTGTACTTGAACGGTGTTCAGGCTTTTTGTGTTTCATTGAAACGCATTTGTGCCCTAAATTGGCGATGAGCTTCGAACAGCCACAGGCACGGGAGGCCCGTATGGAGGCCAGACACGCCCTGCGCAGCGACGCGCCGCAATCCATGGATCCGATCTGGTCCGAGATTCGCAAGGAAACGCAGGCGGCGGTCGAGAACGATCCGCTGTTGGCGGCCTTTCTTTACGCAACGGTGCTAAACCATGGCTCGCTTGAAGATGCGGTCATCCACCGCGTGGCCGAGCGACTCGACCATCAGGATTTGAGCGCCGATCTCATCCGGCAGACCTTCCAGGCCATGTGGGAGGACCAGCCGGACTGGGGCACGGAGGTCCGCGTCGACATCCAGGCCTATTACGACCGCGATCCCGCTTGCGACCGGTTCGTCATGCCGGTGCTCTATTTCAAGGGTTTTCACGCCATCCAGACGCATCGGCTGGCGCACTGGCTGTGGAACCAGGGGCGCCACGACTTCGCGCTTTATCTGCAAAGCCGCTCCTCGGTCGTCTTCCAGACCGACATCAACCCGGCGGCGAAGATGGGCAAGGGCATTTTCATCGACCATGCCACGGGGCTCGTGGTAGGTCAGACCGCGGTGGTGGAGGACAATGTCTCCATCCTTCACAATGTCACCCTCGGCGGCACGGGCAAGGAGGCTGGAGACAGGCATCCGAAAGTGCGCCATGGCGTGCTGATCGGCGCCGGCGCCAAGATTCTTGGCAATATCGAGATCGGCCATTGCACGAAGGTTGCGGCCGGCTCCGTCGTCGTCAAGTCGGTACCGCCCAACAAGACCGTCGCCGGCGTGCCCGCCCGCATCATAGGTGAGGCCGGATGCCAGGAGCCGTCGCGCGCCATGGACCAGCTTCTGCGCGACACCTGAGCAGCCTCGGCAGCCGCTTCGCGGCCGGTCGGCGGATCGAGGGCTTTACATTCGCGCCGCGCGCGTGCCAGAAGCGGCGCGGCCATCGCAACAGCCAGCGGAGAAGTTTGTTGAAGCCGGAAGAGATCAGGAAGCTCGACGCCTATTTCAAGCGCACGTTCAAGAATCCCGCACTGAGCGTCAAGGCGCGGCCCAAGAAGGACGACTCGTGCGAGCTTTATCTCGGCGACGAATTTCTCGGCATCATCTTCAAGGACGAGGATGAGGGCGAGCTGTCCTACAATTTTTCAATGGCCATCCTCGACATAGACCTGGATTGATCCGTGCCGCCAGTGAGCGGAAGACGCTGCGGCCTTCCGGCCAGCCTGCACCAGCTGTTGCCGGTGCGGCAGCGCTTCGGTCTTGATCCGACAAACCAGGCCGCGTCTTCGTCATAGATTTGAGCTTCCTGCGCCGTTCCCGCTGCGAAGCGACACGGCGTCGGCGGTGCCGCGAAGCCGCAAGCCCCTCCCGCAAGAGTTATCACCAGAATCGCCGCACATGGAAAAGGCGCGTAAACGGTGTGCCCTTCGGGCTGCCGTCCGCGCGGCGCGCCGTACTGCGCTCCGCAAGAAAAGCGGAGCCGGCCCCGGGGAGGGCCGGCTCCTAACCCGGTCGATGGGGACGGGGAGGTGGGGACTCGACCGGGTTTCCATTAAGCCCGTCAGCAATGTTCGATGGCGACCGTGCCGATGCTTAACAGCGCACGGAGGAGCAGGGGGCGAAGCACAAACCTGCTCGACAACAAGCCATTCGGAATCTCTGACAAGGCCATGAAGGTTCAGCGTTCCGATCCGACGCTGGCCACGGCAACGGCGCGGCCGTCGTTTACGGCGGTCCACTCGCCTGCGTGCCGGGCGGATTGGCGTTTCAAATACTGGTACTCGGTCTCCGACCAGGCCAGGATGCGCGGCTCGAGATTATCCAGGATGAAGTCCCCCATGTTCGTGCTCACCGTCAAGACCGCGTGTCCGTCGCCGTTCGGCTGGCGCACGACGGTGATCAGGAGGCTTGAGGCAGGCACGCCGGCCGCCATTAGAAGGCGGCGCTTCTCGAGCACGAAGTCCTCGCAGTCGCCGTAGAGGTCCGGAAAGGACCAGTACTCCTTGATGCCCCAGCTTTCGGTATCGGTACGCGGAATGACGGTCGTATTCACCGCATTGTTGACCTCGACCATCTTCGCCCACAGTTCACGCGTCAGCGGGACCATCTTCTCCTCGGACGCGGTCGGGCCGCACTCGTCCGGTTTGCGTTGACAGAACTCGTAATGCCCGACGGGCTGCGACGTCCTGTCCCCGATGGCCATGAAGTCGGAAGCCGCGTGCGCGCTGCCCGCCGACATCGCGGCGAGCAGAAGGGCGCCAGCAGCCAACAGCCCGGCTGGTTTCGTTTTCTGCATTGTTCGTCTCCCCGTTTGAGGAGACGATGCCACGGTCGAATTTATCCCGCGCAAAAACCCGTGGTAGAAATAAGTTTAAATTCTAAGGGTTCTGGTAACCATCCAAGTAAAAGCCATGTTTTCGAAATTGTTTACTTAAATTCTATCGGCACGAAGGTGGCGTGAGCACACGTGCTGCCTCGATCGAAAACGGCGCTGTCGATCGCAGTCCCGAGCGACGGGGAAGGAGGTTCAGCCGGTGAAAGTGGCCATGAGCGTGTCGTGCTCCTGCACGACGGCGAACTCGATGGCGATCCCGTCGTCGAAATGGCGCACCACCTGCCCGCGCATGGTCGCGAGGAAGACCTGGCTGCCCAGTTCGGGCCTGACGTCGACCTCGATGGCTGCGCCGGACAGGGACAGGTCGACGATGCGGCAACGATGCGTCTGCCCATCGGGCAGACCCAGCGTGCTGATCGGGTTGCGCGGTGTGATGCGCTCGTGCCGACGGTCCTCGGGCAGGTCGAGCTCGTGTCTGTTCGCCAGCCAGGTGAGCTGCGCGGCGAGCTTGTCGCGCTTGCGCTCCGAAGCCACCACGGTCATGACGAAACCGTCATCGGTCAGGCGCGTGATGCGCCCCTCGATGCGGCCGAGATGGTCGAGATAGGCGATGATCCGTTCACCCGGAAGACCCGGCCGCTCGGCGACGAGCGCAGCATTGCCCGGCGACATTTCAACCACCCGGCAGGAATATTCCGAACGGTCCTGCAGCATATAGCGGCCGTGAATCGAAACCGTTACGCGCTGGAAAGCACGCCTTTCGGGACGTATCGAAACCGGATCTGTCGCTGCGGGCATGATCATCATCGTTGCGTTCCGGCCGCGCTCTCCGGATAGCCGGTCAATCCGCTGCGAACGGTACTGCCACAAATCTTAAGATCGGGTAAGCCGGCCGCCATTTGATCTCATCGGTAACAACGGAAAGCCGGTATCCACCTTTCCGGGAAATGCGCTATGTGCGGCCGCCCTGGAAGACGACAAGATGGTGAATGCGCCGCCCCTGGCGCCCGTCGAGCCGGGCGGAGACGGTGTCGCCCGCCGGCTGCAGCGGCGGTACGGAGAGGGCGGTCCGGTCGTACGGGAGCGGCGCCTCCCTGTCCGGGTCTATCAGGCGGAAGGATTCGATGCGGTTTTCCACGATCGGGTCGGCCCCGAGCCAGAAGGGCTTCATGAATGGCTGGATGGTGCCGAGCGCACGCAGGCTCTCCTGCCCGCCTTCGAGCGGCAGGACGATGAGTTCGAAGCGGTTGATCCGTCCCTCCCGGCTCATTCCCTCGAAGGCGACTGTCGCGACCGATTTGTCGTCGAGTGCATGATGCACGAGGCGACCGACTGTCTCCTGGTCGCGCCCGTGCCAGAGCGAGGGGAAGGAATGACCCTTGAGCTCCTTGCCATAGGTCGCGCACAGGCGGGTGCCGGCCAGGCGGAAGACGGCTTCGCCGCGGGCGTCGCGTTCCAGGATAAAGGTGTCGGGCAGAAGCGTCTTGATTTCGGCGGGCTCGATCTCGCTGCGCCGCGGGGCAGGGCGGTCGCCGCGCAGCCTGTTCCAATATCGGAACAGGTTCATGGATCCGTCCTTGTTCATGCCAGTGTGTTCCATTCTGATTTCGCGCT
This sequence comes from Nitratireductor sp. GCM10026969, assembly GCF_042660605.1. Taxonomy (NCBI): domain Bacteria; kingdom Pseudomonadati; phylum Pseudomonadota; class Alphaproteobacteria; order Hyphomicrobiales; family Phyllobacteriaceae; genus Nitratireductor; species Nitratireductor sp. GCM10026969. The sequence continues at coordinate 11,127 of NZ_JBHSUM010000058.1, read as the reverse complement.
CCTGTCTCAAAGGTGGACAGGGCCGATCGGCCGGCCACCTACATGACCGAAGATGCAGGTGTCGTGCCAGCCCGGTGCGGCGTTGTGCACGGGAGGGATTTGTTAGGGTTAGCAAAAGGTTACCATCCCGCTCCCGGCCGAACCCGGTGGCAAGGTGCCGAAAGTGGCACGGCACTTGCTCGGAAGGGGTAAGGGTCGGGGGACTCGACCGGGAGGCCGTCCAGCGCGAATGCTGGGCGGCTTCTGTTTTTCCGCTATCTCTGATACCGCACACGCTGGCGGCATCGACAGAAGCGGACGGCATGGACGACAGGACAGGCACCGAGGACGAGGGGCGACAGGAAACGGACGGCGCCCGGCGCCGTGAGCCGGTGTTCAACCTGCCGGGCGTGGTCATCGCCCTTATTGCTCTGTGTGTCGGCGTTCACCTGATACGGACGCTCTTGCTGAGCCAACCGGCGGATCTCCTGGTGCTCGTGCATTTCGCTTTTCTGCCGTTGCGCTACACGGGCGGCTATCCGCTGGATATCTATGCGCTGCTGAGCCCTGTCACCTATGCATTCCTTCACGGGAGTGTGGCGCACCTGGCCGTTAACATGATCTGGCTTGCCGCCTTCGGCTCTCCCCTGGCGAACCGGCTGGGCACTGGGCGCTTTCTCCTTTTGTGGACGGCAACCGTTCTTGCCGCGGTGCTTCTCCATTTTGCGCTGCACCCCTACGACGCGGCGCCGCTTGTGGGGGCTTCCGGCGCCGTCTCGGGCATGATGGGAGCGGCAGCGCGCTTTGCCTTCCGGATCGACCGGTCCACGGGCAAACCCGGCTTCGCGGGACCCGTCCTGCCGCTGCCGCTCGTCTTCCGCTCGCGCATCGCGGTCGTGTTTCTGCTCGTGTGGATGGTGGTCAACCTCATCGTCGGGCTGGGATCGGGTATCGGCGGCACGCCGCGTATCGCCTGGGAGGCGCATATCGGCGGATTTCTGGTGGGATTTCTCGGCATGCCGTTTTTCGACCGTCCGCAGCGGCGTACACGGTCCGGCTGGTGAGTGGCCTTGCAAAGCGCGTCAACTCGTCGCAACATCGTGCCCACGCCTAGGAGGGGCGGCAGAGAAGGAGGACGCCCATGACGGTCAAAGCCATTCTCGACACCAAAGGCCGCGAGGTCGTGACCATCGCCGCCGACAAGACGGTCCATGATGCCGCCGCGCTGCTGGGGCAGCACGGTATCGGCGCGGTGGTGGTGACGGACGGGAAGGAGCGGATCGCCGGCATCCTTTCAGAGCGTGACATCGTGCGGGCGATCGCGGCGGAAGGCGCCAAGGCTCTCGACCAGCCGGTTTCGGCGTTCATGACAGCGCGCGTTCAAGTCTGCCGGGAAGACCATACCGTCAACGAGGTCATGCAGATCATGACCGCCGGGCGTTTTCGCCATTTGCCGGTGGAAAAGGACAAGCGTCTTGCCGGCATCATTTCGATCGGCGACGTGGTGAAGCGTCGCATTCAGGAGGTGGAGCGCGAAGCGGAGGACATCCGCAGCTATATCGCGACCGCGTGAGGGACGCCCGCCTACCCCACCACCGGCGGCGGTACGATTGCAGCAAAGGCGGGGATTGAGGGCGTGGAAGTGGCTTCGCCCTTACGGCGCGCGCTTGCCTCGCTGTCGCGATTGGTCTAGCGAAGGCGGCAGTTCAATCCTTGAAAATCGACTGCACGGCTCATGACAATCATCGACACGCGCACGCCTGATCCCAAGCGCCTGATTCCGGGTGCCACCGGTGAGTGGGAAGTCATCATCGGCATGGAGATCCACGCCCAGGTGACCTCGCGCGCCAAGCTGTTTTCCGGCGCCTCGACGGCCTTCGGGGCCGAGCCCAATTCCAACGTTTCGCTGGTCGATGCCGCCATGCCGGGCATGCTTCCTGTCATCAACGAGGAATGCGTCAAGCAGGCCATCCGCACCGGGCTGGGGCTGAAGGCGCAGATCAACCATCGTTCGGTCTTCGACCGCAAAAACTATTTCTATCCCGACCTGCCGCAGGGCTATCAGATCTCGCAATACAAGCAGCCGATCGTCGGCGAGGGCATCGTGATCGTCGCGGTCGGACCGGCCAAGGACGGCAGCTTCGAGGAGATCGAGGTCGGTATCGAACGGCTGCACCTAGAGCAGGATGCCGGCAAGAGCCTGCACGACCAGCATCCCACCCTGTCCTATGTCGATCTGAACCGCTCCGGTGTCGCGCTGATGGAGATCGTCTCCAAGCCGGACATGCGCTCGGCCGACGAGGCGAAGGCCTTCGTCACGAAGCTGCGCACGATACTGCGTTATCTCGGCACCTGCGACGGCAATATGGACGAGGGCTCGCTGCGTGCCGACGTCAATGTCTCGGTGCGCCGGCCCGGAGAGCCGTTCGGCACGCGTTGCGAGATCAAGAACGTCAACTCAATCCGCTTCGTCGGCCAGGCGATCGAGTCGGAAGCGCGCCGGCAGATCGCCATTCTGGAGGACGGCGGCACGATCGACCAGGAGACGCGCCTTTTCGATCCGAACAAGGGCGAGACCCGCTCCATGCGCTCCAAGGAAGAAGCGCATGATTACCGCTATTTCCCCGATCCGGATCTCGCGCCGCTGGAATTCGACCAGGCCTATGTGGATGCGCTGGCGGCCGGCCTGCCGGAACTGCCCGACGAAAAGAAGGCGCGCTTCATGCGCGATCTGGGTCTGTCCGAATATGACGCTTCCGTGCTCGTCTCCGAGAAGGCGGTCGCCGACTATTTCGAGAAGGTGGCGGCCGGCCGTGACGGCAAGGCGGCGGCGAACTGGGTCATCAACGACCTTCTGGGCGCCCTGAACAAGGCGGGCAGGGACCTTGCCGAGACGCCGGTTTCCCCCGAGCAGTTGGGCGCCATCATCGATCTCATCAAGGGCGGAACCATTTCCGGCAAGATCGCCAAGGACCTCTTCGAGATCGTCTGGAACGAGGGGGGCGATCCGCACGCCATCGTCGAAGAGCGCGGCATGAAGCAGGTCACCGATACGGGCGCTATCGAGAAAGCCGTGGACGAGGTGATTGCCGCCAATCCGGACAAGGTCGAACAGGCGAAGGCGAAGCCGACGCTTGCCGGCTGGTTCGTCGGTCAGGTGATGAAGGCGACGGGCGGAAAGGCCAATCCGCAGGCCGTCAACGCGCTGGTCAGGCAGAAGCTCGGAATCGAGGGTTAGGGATGTTCGTACGCACGGCCTGCGCGCAGGATCTTCCGGCGGTCCGGGCATTGCTGGTGGAAACGTGGCACGAGACCTACGACGCGATCTACGGCGCCGAAAAGGTGACCCGCATCACCGACGAATGGCATTCCCTCGCCGCGCTGAAGGCGCGGATTGAGCGAATTGATTCGGAATTCCTTCTCGCCGACGACGGAGAGCAGATCGCCGGAATGGCCTTTGCCAGCGGCACCGACGGCGGGAGCACAATCCAACTGCGTCAGCTCTATGTGCGTCCGGCCCGTCAGGGCAGGGGCGTTGGCGGACTTCTGCTCGACGAGGTGCTTTCAAGCTTTCCGGAGGCGCGCAAGATCCGGCTGGAGGTGGAGGAGGCGAATACCAATGCCGTCGCGTTCTATGTCGCCCACGGTTTCTCAAGGGTCGGTGTGACACCGCACTGCGGAAAGCCCGACTCGGATATTCCGGCGGCGATCTACGAACGCGCGCTCTGATTTTCGGCGGGATGGCGAGACGGAAGAAAACCGGTCGGCGCGGGCGCAGCCCTTGCGTTCGCGCCGCCGGATCGCCATAAGACGGGCATGGGCTCACGAGGTGCGCCGCGAGGAGTGCAATGAAAAGGTTTCTGCTTCAGTTCTTCACCTGGTGGAACGGCCAGACGCTGAACACGCGCTTTCACACGTGGCGCAACGGCAGGCGCGTGGGCGAGGACGAGTTCGGCAACGTCTATTACCAGGGCGGCACCGATTCGGAGGGGCGCACGCGCCGCTGGGTGATCTATAACGGCTATTCCGAAGCCTCTGCCGTGCCGCCGGGCTGGCATGGCTGGCTGCATCACAAGGTGGACACCCCGCCGGCGGCGGAAGAGTATGCGCCGCGCGAATGGCAGAAGCCGCACTTGCCGAATCTCACCGGTACACCGGCCGCTTACCGGCCGCGCGGATCGGTTCTCACCAACGAAGATCGCCCTCGCGTGACGGGTGACTATGACGCGTGGACGCCGGGCAACTGAGCCGGTTTTCTCGCCACAATTGCGCAATAGCGTGAAAGGGATTTCCGCCGGGACGACGCGGCGGTTGGAGATTGTGGTTGAAGAAATGAATTGGACGCCCCGGCTGATTGCGCCTGCAAAGCTTCTGTTCGCGACCGGCGTTTTGACGGCCGTTCTCGCCGGTTCCGCCGATGCGGAGCGAATCAAGAACCCTGTGGCCGAGTTCACCGGGATCGATAAGATTACCGGCCGCATCATCAATTTCGACGTCTACATGAACGAAACGATGCAGTTTCGCGCGCTCCAGGTGACGCCGCGCGTGTGCTACAGCTCACCGGAGTCGGAAGAGCCGAAGACCGACGCCTTTGTCGAGGTGGACGAGATCACGCTCGAAGGAAACATCCGCCGTATCTTCACAGGATGGATGTTCGCCGAAAGCCCCGGCCTGAATGCCGTGGAGCACGCCGTCTACGACGTCTGGCTGAAAAGCTGCAAGCAGTCATCCGACGTCCCGCCCCCGGAGACCAACTGACAGGCTGCCACCCCGGCTCGCGGTATTCGACCCGAGAATCGCCACGGCAGCACATGGCGTTTTTTCGCGCTTCCGGTGCTCGAAGGTCACCATTTTCGCCATCATGACGAATCTCGCTCCGGACACTCAGAATTCCGCGGTTTCCTCGAGCGCCTCGGTCAGAAGCCGCTCATAGCGCCGCCGCGGGACGTCCACCGCACCGAACCTTTTCAGGTGCGGAGTGGTGAACTGGGTGTCGAGCAGTATGAAGCCCCGCTCGCGCAGCCGCTCGACCAAATGCACGAGGCAGATCTTCGAGGCGTTCGCTTCACGCGAAAACATGCTCTCGCCGAAGAAGGCGCGTCCGAGCGTCACGCCATACAGGCCGCCGACCAGGCGTCCTTCTCGCCACGCCTCGACAGTATGGCAATAGCCGCGTGCGAACAGTTCCGTGTAGGCTTCGCGGATGGGCGCGTTGATCCAGGTGTCCTGCCGCTCCGGGCCGGGTTCGGCGCAGGCGGCGATGACGCCGGGAAAATCCGAATCGTAGCGGATCTCGAAACGTTTCTGACGCTCCAGTTTTCTCAGGCTGCGGGGCACGTGGAACTTGTCGAGCGGTATGACGCCGCGCATTTCCGGCCGCACCCAGAAGACCTCCGGGTCGTCGGCATGCTCCGCCATCGGAAACACGCCTGTAGCGTAGGCGCGCAAAAGCAGATCCGGTGCGATACGGTAGCTGGGCGGGAAGGGATGCGTCATCGCGCCACCCGCACAGGTGGAAATCTCCGGGAGGAGCGGTAGGCGGCCATCGGTTCGGATTGGCGCGAAATCAAGCGGTCAAACCGTTTCCACCTTTCCGTGAAACAGAACGATGATCCGTGGCGACATGCGTCGGCGCTCGCCTGTGATACCGCTCCACCTCTCTGTCTTTGCCGCATTTGCGCAGCGGCAAGTGGATCCACTTGCCCGCAAGGCGCTCTAGGGCTGCTCGGCCAGGTAATGCTCGAGCCAGTGAATGTCGTAATCGCCGTTCGCCACATCGACATTTCCGACGAGATCCCTGAAAAGGGGCAATGTGGAATTGATGCCGTCAACAACGAATTCGTCAAGCGCCCGGCGCAACCGCATCATGCATTCCACCCGATGCCGCCCGTGCACGATCAGCTTGCCGATGAGGCTGTCGTAATAAGGAGGGATACGGTAGCCGGAATATACACCCGAATCGACGCGTACGCCGAGCCCACCGGGCGTATGGAAATGTGTGATCACGCCCGGCGAGGGCACGAAGGTGCGGGGATCTTCCGCATTGATGCGGCATTCGATGGCATGACCCAGGAAGCGCACGTCCTCTTGGCGCACGGACAACCCGCCGCCGGAGGCCACGCGGATCTGCTCATGCACCAGATCGATGCCTGTGATCGCTTCGGTGACCGGATGCTCCACCTGCAGCCGCGTGTTCATCTCGATGAAGAAGAACTCGCCGTTTTCATACAGGAACTCGACCGTGCCGGCGCCGGAATAGCCCAGATCGGCGGCGGCGTTCGAGACGATCTCGCCGATGCGCATGCGCTGATCGACATTGAGCGCCGGCGAATTGGCTTCCTCCCACACCTTCTGGTGACGGCGCTGCAGGGAGCAGTCGCGCTCGCCGAGATGGATGGCGTTGCCGGCGCCGTCACCGACCACCTGCACCTCGATGTGGCGCGGCTTTTCGAGATACTTTTCGATGTAGACGGCGTCGTCGCCGAAGGCCGCGCCGGCTTCCGAGCGCGCCGTCGACAGGGCTTCGGAAAGCTCTGCCTCGCTGCGTGCCACCTTCATGCCGCGGCCGCCGCCGCCGGCGGAAGCCTTGATCAGCACAGGATAGCCGATATCGGCCGCGATGCGCTTGGCTTCGCGGTCATCGCTCACCGCCCCCTCGGAGCCGGGAACGACGGGGATGCCGAGCCGGGCAGCCGTGCGCTTGGCCTCGATCTTGTCGCCCATGATGCGGATATGCTCGGCCGAGGGGCCGATGAAGGTGATGTTATGGGCGGCCAGGATCTCCGCGAACTTCGCATTCTCCGACAGAAAGCCGTAGCCGGGATGGATGGCGTCCGCACCGGTGATCTCGCAGGCGGCGAGGATCTGGTGAATGTTGAGGTAGCTGTCGCGCGAGGCCGGCGGACCGATGCACACGCTTTCGTCTGCGAGACGCACATGCATGGCATCGGCATCGGCCGTCGAATGCACGGCGACGGTCTGAATGCCGAGTTCCTTGGCGGCACGCAGGATCCTGAGTGCGATTTCGCCGCGATTTGCGATGAGGATTTTCTGAAACATGGGGCGCGGCGTTCCGGCCTTACTCGACAACAACCAGCGGCTCCCCGAATTCGACCGGCTGGGCATCCTCGAACAGAATGGCCGTCACGGTCCCGGCGCGCGGAGAGGGGATCTGGTTCATCGTCTTCATGGCTTCGATGATGAGCAGCGTCTGTCCCTTCTCGACGGTCTGGCCGACCTCGATGAAAGGGGCGGAGCCAGGGGCCGAAGCCCGATAGGCGGTGCCCACCATGGGCGAGGGAACCGCGCTCTTGGAAACGTCCGGGGTGCTGGCGGCAGCCGTCTTGGCGGATTCGGCAGCGGCTGCCTCCGGTGCGGCAGCGGCCGGCGGAGCGGGCGGCGCCTGGAAGGCGGCGTTGACCGCTGGAGCCTGACGCGCCACGCGGATGCGCAGGTCGCCTTCCTCCACCTCGATCTCGGTGAGTCGTGTTTCGTCGAGAATGCCCGCCAGGTCGCGGATGAGTTGCTGATCGATACCGGTTTTCTTCATAGGTGGTCTCTCGGGGTCCTGCCTTGCCGCATCCCGGGCTCTAAAGACGTTGTGCCAGCGCATCAAGCGCCAACATATAGCCGATGGGGCCAAAGCCACATATCAATCCCTCTACAACCGAGGATACCATTGAATGGTGTCGAAACGGTTCACGCGCGTGGATGTTCGAAAGATGCACTTCGATGACAGGCACGGGCGCGATGGCGCGGATGGCGTCGTGAAGGGCGATGGAGGTGTGGCCGTAGGCACCGGGGTTGAGAACGATGCCGGCGGACTGCTCGCCCGCCTCCTGCACCCAGTCGATGAGCAGTCCCTCGTGATTCGTCTGCCTGAATTCGACCGAGAGGCCCAGTTCCTTTGCTCTTTCCTTGCAACCTGCCTCGATGTCGACAAGGGACTGACCGCCATAGATGCCGGGTTCGCGTTTGCCGAGCAGGTTCAGATTGGGACCGTTTAGAACATAGATCGGATTGGGCATCACTACTCCCCGCGGCAGATTGCGCCGCCGCCCTCTATAGTCGGCTTAAGCCGCGCCGGAAAGAGCGCAAGCGGCTCCCGCCATCCGTCCACAAGGAAGGCGCGATGGCGAGGCCGTTTTGTTCTATTGCCGCGCCGTTTCGATATGCTCACGGATCTGTTCGCTGCCGACGGCCCCGAAAACCACTTCGTCACCGACCACGTAGGAGGGGGTGCCGGTGATTTGAAGCTGATCGGCGAGTGCATACGTGTCCCGGAAAGCCTCCATGATTTCCGGCTTCTCCATCGCTGCGCGCAATTCCGTCTCGTCCGCGCCGAGCTCCAGGGCAATCTTTATTGCACTTTCCTCGTTGGCCCGACCGCTGCCGCTCAGAAGCCGGCGGTGGAAGGCGTCGTACTTTTCGGGCATCAGGGAGCGGAAAGCCATGGAGACCACGTGCGCGTCGCGCGAATCGTTGCCCAGCACGGGGAATTCCTTCAGTACGAAGCGCAAATCGCCATCGTCCTTTACCAGCGTGTCCAGGTCGCCGAGAGCCCGTTTGCAATAGCCGCAATTGTAATCGAAGAACTCCACGACAGTGACGTCTCCGTCCGGATTTCCAAGCACGCCGTCATGGCTGCTGTTGAATATCCGTTCGGCCTCCTGCGCGATCACCTGCCGGCTGGCTTCGCGTTGCGCCTGCCGCTGCTGCTTCTCGTATTCGGCCTGCACCTCGTAGAGGATCTGCGGATTGGCCAGAAGGTACTCCCGAACGATATTCTCGATCTCCTGCCGGGTGAAGCCGGTCTCCTCAGCGTTCTGAGCCTGTACGGGGGGAATCCCCCCGACGGAGAGGGCGAGGACGGCGGCGGCGAGCAATATCTTCTTCATAGAATTGTTGTCCTTCGGTGACTCGATCTTTTCAATCTCTGCCTGGTTCACGAAACTCGATAATATCCTGGGCTCGCCGCCACTCCGGTGTCCCCTGCTTGAGTTTCGTTTGAGCGCGCGCGGCGAAAGCCCTGGCTTCGCGGTACTTTCCGGAATGGAAGTTCTCTTCCGCCGTGGCGAGCTCTGCCGCGCCGATATCGCCGATCCGGCCGTAGGCCTGGGCGAGATAGCGATAGCCGTTGGCGAATTCAGGCTCACGCGAGAGGCCGGACTGCAATTCGGACGCCGCCTTGCGCACCAGATCCGGCTCGCCGGTGGCCAGGAGTGCCTGGCCGTAGCCCACCTGCAGCAGGCCTGAAGGGGCAGGAGAAAGCCGTATGGCCTGGGCATAGGCATCCGCCCCTTCGCGCGGCCGGTTCGCCTTGACTAGGATGTCGCCCCGCAGCTCGTGGAAGTATGGGTTTCTCGGTTGCGCGGCGACCAGCTGATCCGCCTTGGCAAGCGCATCGCGGGGGCTGCCTCGGAGATAGGTCGAGATGGTATCGGCATAACGCATCGGCAGTCCGCCGGGATCGTTGCGGAACAGCCGGGCCGCCGCATTCGGCCCCGCGGTATAGGCGGCGAGCTTGGCACGCATGAGATTGTGCCGCAGGACCAACTCGGGCGGGTCCTTGCTGTCCCGGTACGGGCTCTCCTCGACCAGCGCCTGCAGATTGGCGATGCGCTCGTGCGGCAAGGGGTGGCTGATCTGGTAGGGATCGACGTTGACTCCGGAAAGCGCCATGTTGCCGGCCAGGCGCTCGAACGTCTTCAGCATGCCGCGGCCGGACTGATGCGTGCGTTCCAGGTATGTGAGCGCAGAGCGGTCGGCGGTGATTTCCTCGGTCCGCTGATAGCCCAGCAGATTGCGGCGCGCCGCCTCGGTGCCGCCGGCGGCGATCCCCGCGCCGGCACTGGCAAGTCCGCCCATGTCGTTTGCTGCGCCCGCCACCCCCGCGCCGATGCCGAGCAGGGTGGCGACGATGGCCATCGTCTTTGCCCGGGCAAGCTGCTCGCGCAGCCTGTGCTGGTGCCCACCTGCGATATGCCCGGCCTCGTGGGCGATGACGCCGATGATCTCGTTGGGCGTCTCCGCCGCCAGGAGTGCGCCCGTGTGGATGAAGATCCGGCGGCCGGCGACGAAGGCGTTGAAGTCATGATCGTTGACCAGGACGATATCGATGCCCGACCGGCTCAGGCCTGCGGCGTTCAGGATCGGATTTGCGTAGTCGGCGACAAGGGTCTCGATCTCGGCGTCGCGCACGATCGGCACACTTCGCTGCTGCGCATGCGCGACCGACGGCACGACCAGGAGACTGGCCGAGACCAGAGCTGCCACAAGGATATGAAGAAAGCGGGCGGTGAAAACGAACATGGTCGACATGTCGTCGATTGGTAGTCGAGCTTCGTGGCGATGAAAAGGCGCAAAGAACCTGCTCGCGCCCTCGTGATCCCGAGTAGCCCGGTGCTTCGGGGCCACAAACGAAGTGAACATCCGCACGCGACAGCCGCCTATGAAAGGAAAGCAGCCGGCCTTCACCGGCTGCGCTTCCCGCTAGCGTTTAAAAGAACCCTTTGCGCTGCCACCAGCCGGTCTTGCGCGGCGCCTTTTCCCGCTGATCGTCGGTGGAGGAAAGCACCGGTTCTTCCTTTTTCTCGGGTGCTTCTTCGGCTGCTTTGCGGCGCGCACGCGGCTTTCTGGCCGGCTTCTTGGTCTCGGCCGGGGGCTCTGCCTCGGCTGCCGGGGAAGGGGTTTCCTCGTCGCCGGAGGTGATCGCCTGCGGCGCTTCCGTACCGGCTACGTCGGTCGTCGCGGCTGCAGCTGCTTCCTTGTCGACTTTCTTGGTGCTGCGCGCGCGCCGACGCGGTTTCTTCGGCGCGGCGGGCTCCTCGCTCACCGTGATTTCTTCCGCCTCGGCGGGGGCCGGCTCGGCCGCTGCGGAGGCAGGAACATCCTCAACGGGCGTTGATTGGGGTTGGTCCGACGGGGCGGCGGCGGGCTCCGCCGTCGCATCCTGCTCGGCGGCTTCTTCCGTGACCTGCGAATCACGCCGGTTGCGCTTTCCGCCCCGTTTGCCGCGATGGCGCTTCTTGCGTTCGCCTTCACCGTCTTCGGCAGCGGCCGGCTCCGCCTCTGTTTCGGATTCGTCGGCGCTCGCCTCCTGGTCCTGCGCAGCCTCGGCGGCGGGCTGGTCTCCCGCACCGCGATCAC